>CANQIG010000014.1 GCA_947623765.1 uncultured Clostridia bacterium
ACTGGCTTTCCCCCAAACAGGTCCTTTCTTCTTTCCCTCTTTTTGTAACACATCATTGACAAACCTACATTTTTCAATAAAACGGTTGACATATTGTGCGCTGCGCGGTAAAATAACAGTGTAGGATGGAGTTTTATTGCAATGCTCGGCATTGTGTGGGAGATACATTCGAGTTTTGTTTGGAAATGGGGGAAAGCCGCAAGCGGCAGATCAATGAAAGAAGTTAAGATGATCAAGAAAATAACGGCGGCCGTTCTGGCCGCTCTGTTTGCGCTCTCTGTGTCCGCGTGCTCCACGCCGGCGAATATCGAGTCCGGCGCGACGGCGGTGCAGGAGTATCCGCTGGAGATCAACGGCGTCACGCTCTCCTCGAAGCCGCAGAAGGTGACGGTGCTCTCCGGGAGCCTCGCGGACGTCGTTCTGGCGATCGGCTACGAGACGAGCCTGTCCCAGGCGAGCACGGACTGCACACAGCCGGATCTGCAGGTCCTCCCGAAGATCTCCGCGGAGGATACCGCCTCGGTGATCTCGAACGGGTCCGATCTGGTCCTTGCGGAGTCGATGAGCGAATCCGCCAGAGCCGCGTTGGAGGGGGCGGAGATCCCGGTCCTCCTGCTGGATCGCGCGACGGACCGCGAGGACTTTGAGCGGCTCTATTCTCAGGTCGGTTCCGCGCTGAACGGCGCATCGACCGGGTATAACGCGGGGCTCCGCGCCGCGCAGAAGATCTTTTCCTCGCTCGACGACCTCGCCCGCGTCGCGCCGAATTCCAATACCGTCGTCACCGCTTGCTATCTTTACGATCTGGACAACCATCTCGCTGTGACTGGGGACGAGCTCGGGAGCGTGCTGCTCTCCTATATGGGGCTGACCAACATCTTTCAGGGAACGACGGGCGGCACGTATCTCGCCGACGATCTGCATCTCGGCAATCCGACCATGATCTTCTGCACGGAGGAGGTCCGCGCCGGTCTGCTCTCGGACGCGGAGTACGCGAGTCTCGACGCCGTTCGGAACGATCGGGTATATGCGGTTGACCCGCATTACATGACGTGGCAGGGGAAAACCGTCAATACCGGGACTTTGGAGATGATGGGCCTTGCGTTCCCGGAACTCACGGGCGAGGGCGCGACGCCGGAGCCGACGGCCACGCCGGAACCCACCGCGACGCCCGAACCGACGGCCACACCGGCGCCCACTGCGACACCGACGCCGCCTCCGCTTCCGGACCCCTCCAAGTATGAGGACATCGAGCTCGGCACGGAGAGCGAAGCGGTCTACGAGATGCAGGACAGGCTATATTCCCTCGGTTTCCTCACCGTCGCCTATGACGGGCATTACGGGGAAGCGACGCAGGCCGCCGTGCAGGTTTTCCAGGAAACGAACGGCCTGGAAGCGACGGGCAGCGCGTCCGCCGAAACGCTCGCGCTCCTCTTCTCCGATTACGCGAAGGACGTGAACGGGACCGCCAAGGCGGAACTTCCGCCGCAGGGCGTCGAACCCCACGAGGGCGAGGACGGGGACTTGGACGAAGGAACACCCGGGACCGGCGATGAGACCGCATCCGACGGCGAATAAATGAATTCCTCAGGGGCTGTGCTTTTTCGCACGGCCCCTGTTTTCGCGCTTTGATGCACAAAAGCGACGAAAAAAGAAAGTTTGCGCCGGTTGTTTGTTGTGATATGGAGAAAATCTGCGCTTTCCCGGGGAATTCCGGAAAAAAGGTTGACTTTTTCCCTCATTTTCTTTATACTCAATGCATTGCGTTTGCATCTAAAACCAAATAAAATCGGCTGTTCGCACCGAAACGCCCATCCGCGTTTTCGGCGCGGGCGCACCGCCGCAGCCTTCTGCAGAGTGCATTTCTCTGCGGCTCGCGAAAAATCCTTTGCGGAAGCGGTGCGCAAAAACGCGGCCGGGGTGTGTGATTCACTAAGACCACGCAACTTTCCGGGGAGCCTGTCGGCTCTACCAAACCGCAAAGGGGATGCTTTCCATGCTGAAACCGATCATCACTTTGAAAGACATTGCAGTGACATTGGGCGGGGAGCAGGTGCTGAAGAACTTCAACCTCACGATTGGGGACGGGGAGTTCGTCACGCTGCTCGGGCCATCGGGATGCGGCAAGACGACGGTCCTGCGCACCATCGGCGGCTTCATCACGCCGGATGCCGGCGATGTCTTTTTTGGTGAGCAGAAGATCACCGACGTGCCGCCGCATAAGCGCGCCGTCAACACCATTTTCCAGAAGTACGCGCTTTTCCCGCATCTGAACGTCTATGAGAACATCGCGTTCGGGATGCGGATCAAAGGCAAAAAAGAGGACGAGATCCGCCGCACGGTCAACGAGATGCTCCATATGGTGAACCTCGACGGCATGGCGCGCCGGGGCGTCGGGTCGCTTTCCGGCGGGCAGCAGCAGCGCGTCGCCATTGCGCGGGCGCTCGCGAACGAGCCGAAGGTTCTCCTCCTCGACGAACCGCTCTCCGCGCTCGACCTCAAGCTCCGCAAGGATATGCAGAGCGAGCTCAAGAAGATCCAGCAGGCGGTCGGCATCACGTTCGTCTTCGTCACGCACGACCAGGAAGAGGCACTCTCCATGAGCGACACGGTCGTCGTCATGGACAAGGGCCAGATCCAGCAGATCGGCACGCCGATCGACGTCTACAACGAGCCGAAAAACGCATTCGTCGCGGATTTCATCGGGGAGAGCAACATCCTCGACGGTACCATGGTGGAGGATTACCTCGTCGAGGTGGCCGGGCAGCGGTTCAAGTCGCTCGACAGCGGCTTCGGGACCATGGCCCCGGTCGACGTCGTCATCCGCCCGGAGGACATCGACATCGTGCCCACTGCGTCCAGCGCCGCGCACGTCGCGGGCGTCGTCACCTCCGTGACGTTCAAGGGCGTCCATTACGAGATCATCGTCGACGTCGACGGCTTCAAGTGGATGATCCAGACGACGGACTCCGCGAAGGTCGGCGACCGGATCGGCCTCGCGCTGACGCCGGACGACATCCATGTCATGGCGAGATCCGAGTATTCCGGGAAGTTCGGCGATTACAGCTCTTTCAGTGAGGAGATGGGCATGGCGCGTCTTTCCTCCGGGAAGGAGGCAGACGATGCGTAACAACAAGCTGATCTGCGCGCCGTACACGGTCTGGATGACGCTCTTTATCATCGTGCCGATGGGTCTGGTGGCGTTCTTTGCGTTCACAGACCGAAGCGGCGCGTTCACGCTGCACAATATCGCGCAGGTGGGGCAGTATTCCAATGTGTTCCTGCGCTCCATTTGGCTCGGCGCCATCGCGACTGCGGTCTCGCTGCTGCTCGGCTATCCGCTCGCGTACATCATCGCGCGGGCGAATCCCAGTCGGCAAAGCGCCCTCGTGATGCTCGTCATGCTCCCGATGTGGATGAATTTTCTTCTGCGCACCTACGCGTGGATGACGCTCCTCGAGGACAACGGTCTGCTCAACGCGCTCCTCACCGCGGTCGGGCTGCCGCGCCTGCACATGATCAACACGGCCGGGGCGGTCGTCCTCGGCATGGTCTATAACTATATCCCGTACATGATCCTGCCGCTCTACTCCGTCCTGACCAAGATCGATCCGAGCGTCATTGAAGCCGCGCAGGATCTCGGCGCGGACAGCAAAAAGGTCTTCCTCAAAGTTATCTTCCCGATGAGTATGCCCGGCGTGATCTCCGGCGTGACGATGGTGTTCGTCCCGGCGGTCTCGACGTTCATCATCTCGAAGATGCTAGGCGGCGGCGGGAACCTCCTGATCGGCGACCTCATCGATATGCAGTTCCTCGGCTCCGCGTACAATCCGAACCTCGGCTCTGCGATCTCGCTCGTCCTCATGGTCATCATCCTCATCTGCATGGGGATCATGAACCAGTTCGACGACGGCGAAGAAGTGGGAGGGGGGATGCTGCTGTGAAGATCCTCTTGAAGATCTATACGGCGCTGCTCTTTGTGTTCCTTTACGCGCCGATCCTCGTCCTGATCGTGTTCTCCTTCAACGACACGCAGACCTCCAGCCGCACGCAGTTTTCCGGCTTTACGCTGCGTTGGTACGAGCGCCTCTTCGAGGACCGCTACATCCTTGAGGCGCTGTTCAATACGCTGCTCATCGCGGTCGTCTCTGCCGTCTGCGCGACGGTCCTCGGGACGCTCGCGGCGGTCGGCATCAACCGTCTGAAAAAGCTGCCGCGCCGCGTGATGATGAACATCACGAACTTCCCGATGGTGAATCCCGAGATCGTGACCGGCGTCTCCATGATGCTGCTCTTTGTCGCCGCGACGGGCCTTTTCGGCGGGAAGAACCTCGGGATGTGGACGCTCATCATCGCGCACATCACGTTCTGCCTGCCGTATGTGATCCTCTCTGTGCTGCCGAAGCTCCGGCAGATGAACCCGAACCTCTACGAGGCCGCGCAGGACCTCGGCTGTCCGCCGATCCCGGCGTTCTTTAAGGTCGTCCTGCCGGAGATCATGCCCGGCATCATCACCGGCATGATCATGGCGTTCACGCTCTCCATCGACGATTTCGTCATCAGCTATTTCACGAGCGGCACGACCCAAACCCTCCCGATCTACATCTACACCATGACGCGCCGCCGCATCTCCCCGGAGATCAATGCGCTTTCCACCGTGCTCTTTGTCTGCATTATGGCGCTGCTGATCCTCATCAACGTGCGCCAGTCCAAGGCGGAAAAGGAGCAGCGGGAGAAAGGGGACGCGAGATGAAACGCTTTCTTCTGCTCTTGCTCTCCGTTCTTTTGCTCCTCGGACTGGCGGCTCCCGCTTTCGCGGAAGATGCGGACGGCGGGGACTGGGATTTCTCGGCGGAATATCCCGACGCGCCGCCGACGGGCGTCACGCTGAACGTGTACAACTGGGGCGAGTACATCGCAAACGGCACGGAGGGCTCGCTCGACGTCAACAGGGAGTTCACGCGCCGCACGGGCATCGAGGTGAACTACACGACCTTCGACACGAACGAGTCGCTCTATTCCAAGCTCGCTGGCGGCGGCGCAAGCTACGACGTCATCATCCCCTCGGACTACATGATCTCGAAGATGCTTCAGGAGGATATGCTTGCGGAGCTGAACTTTGAGAACATCCCGAACTTCCAGTACATCGACGAGAAGTTCCGCGATCCGAACTACGATCCCGGATCGAAGCATTCCGTGCCCTATACATGGGGGACGGTCGGCGTCTTTTACAACACCGATCACATCACCGAGACGCCTACGAGCTGGTCGATCCTCTGGGACGAGCGGTACAGCGGCAAGATCCTGATGTTCGACAATCCCCGGGACGCGTTTGCGATCGCGCAGTTCCGGCTGGGGTTCTCCCTGAACACGGAGGACGCGAACGAATGGGAACAGGCAGCGATGCTCCTGAAGGAGCAGAAGCCGCTCGTGCAGGGCTACTACATGGACCAGATCTTCGACAAGATGGAAAGCGGTGAGGCGTGGCTCGGGCCGTACTTCTCCGGCGACGCGCGGACCCTTGTGGAGGAGACGGACAACATCGAGTTCTTTGTGCCCGAGGAAGGGACCAACTTTTTCGTGGACGCCATGTGCGTCCCGAAAAACGCCGAGCATAAGACCGAGGCGGAGCTCTATATCAACTATATGTGCGACCCGGAGATCGCGGGCGCGAACATGGATTTCGTCGGCTATGCGACGCCGGAGACCGCTGCGAAGGCGTATATCTCCGATGAGCTGACCGAAAGCAAGATCTTCTATCCCGATGACGAACTCCTTGAGAAGACGGAGATCTTCGTCAATCTCCCGACGGAGACGGCGGAGCTGCTCGATACGCTCTGGGCGGAAGTGAAAATGGGCGGGCCGGGCGAATCTGCCGTGCTGGTCGCGATCATTTTGGGATTCTTTGCGGTCTACGTCGCGGTGATCGTCTGGAAAAAGCGAAAAACGCGGCGCGAATCCATGTAATTTCACACGGAACCTTGCATTTTTCCGCCGCGCGGCGTATAATGCTCTTGAACACAGGAGCAGCGCCGCGCGGCGCCGCATTTGGCTTTTGGAAAGAGAGGCAGAGATATGAAGATTCAAAATGTGCATGACGCGGCCTTTGCCGCATACGGCAAGGTCGTAGAGGGACTGGACTGCGCGGACATCATCGCCGCGATGGGCGCGACGCCCTGTCCGGAGGGGACCGTCTATGTGCCTGGCGACGCGGCGCTCGAAGCCTGTGCCAGCGCCGCGGACGTGGCGTATACGCTGTACGGCGGGATGCCGATCCAGATCGGCTACTGCAACGGCAACAATCATAAGCTGAACGGCCTCGAGTACCACCGGGACAGCGAGATCAACATCGCCGTGACCGACCTGATCCTCCTGATCGGCAAGGAGCAGGACATCGTGGACGGAAAATACGACACCTCGAAGGTCGAGGCGTTCCTTGTGCCTGCCGGGACCGTCATCGAGGTCTACGCTACGACGCTCCACTACGCGCCGGTAAACGCCGCGCCGGGCGGGTTCAAATGCGTCGTCGTGCTGCCGAAGGGCACGAACACCGATCTGGAAAAGCGCGCGCCGAAGAACGCGGAGGACAAGCTCCTCTTCGCGCGGAACAAGTGGCTCCTGATGCACCCGGAGGCCGCCGAGCCGGGACAGTACGTCGGGCTCGTCGGGGAGAATATCACGATCGAATAAATCCGATGCGGACAGCCGCCCCAAAAAGGACGGCTGTCTCTGTTTCTGCGCCGCAGCCTTATTTTTGTGTTGCGAAACCCGCCCGCGCGTGGTATAATACAGAATACCATTCTTTGAGAAAGAGGCGGCGCCATGGAAAAGAAAAAGAAAATCCCATGGGGGCTGCTCTATGTCTGCCTGACGGTCGTCGTCCTCGTCGTCTTCGGCGTGGTGAACCACGAGTTTCTCGGGATGTTCTCCGTGATCGCGGGGCTGTCGTTCGTCTTTGTGGCCATCGCGGTCGTCCTGAACGGCGTCTATCTCATTTTGGAGGGGGAGATCATCCGGCTCCTGCTGCGGTGTCAGGGCGAAAAGCTCTCCGTCTGGAACGCGTTCAAAATCGGCCTGATCGGCATCTACTACTCCTACATCACACCGAGCTCCACCGGCGGTCAGCCCGCGCAGGTGCTCTATCTGCGGCGGGATAAGGTCTCCCCGGGAAGCTCCGCTGCGGTGCTGTTCGTCAAGTTCTTCGCGTACCAGTTTTCCTTTGTCGTCTGCGCCTGCGCCGCGCTCCTTTGGCTCTGGCCGAAGCTCAACGCGGAGAACCCGGGCCTCATCCCGTTCATCATCCTCGGGATCGGCATCAACGGCCTCTGGATCATCGCGATCCCGCTGCTGTTCTGTGCGCCGGTGCTCCACAGGCTCGCGGGATGGCTGTCCGCCCTCGTCGGAAAATGCACTTTCCTCAAAAAGCGCGAGACGTACATCGAGAAGATCCGCCGCTTTGAGAACGATTTTGCGGAGTACACCGCGCGGTTCCGTCATAAATACCGGTACATTGCCGTCTCGATCCTCCTCTCCATCCCGCAGGTGATCCTGCAGTTCAGCGTGCTCTATTTCGTCTTCCTCGCTTTCTCCGTCCGGATGCCCTACGGGGAAATGCTCGGAATGCAGCTCCTTTTGCAGGTGTCCGTCTGCTTTGTTCCGCTGCCCGGCGCGTCCGGCGCGCAGGAGGTCGGATTCTCGGCGTTTTTCGGCGACTACTTCGCGGAGCCTGGCGTGCTCTATACGGCGCTGCTCGTCTGGCGCTTCTTTACGTACTATATCATTGTGATCCTCGGCGCGCTCGTCGTGGTATTTGACCAGCTTCTGTACAACAAAAAGCAGAAAGATCCCGGCAAAAGCCCGCGAGATCCCGCCTAAACCGGAGCAATGACGGCCCCTGCCCGCGCAGGGGCTTTTTTATGTGCTCATTTGACAGATAAATTCATATTTTGTTCTCTTTACAACATGAAATCGGCGGGGTATAATGAAGAAAAGTACGGAACATGAAGGGGTGTAGAAAATGCTGCACATCGAACATTTCACTAAACGCTACGGCGGCAAGACGGCCGTGGACGATCTGTCGCTCCATGTCGCGCCGGGGGAACTCTGCGCGTTCATCGGGCATAACGGGGCGGGGAAGACGACGACGCTCAAAGCCTGCTGCGGGCTCCTGCAGGCCGACGAAGGGACCGTCACGGTCGGCGGCGTCTCGGTAAAGGACGACCCGCTCGCTGCGAAGCGCCTTTTGGCATATATCCCGGATAACCCCGATCTCTACGAGTTTCTCTCCGGGTACGATTTCCTGAATTTCGTCGCGGATATTTACGGCATCCCGAAAGACGTCCGCGCGGAGCGCATCGGACGGCTCGGTGACCAGCTGGAGATCACCGGCGCGCTGCCGAGCCTCATCTCGGAGTATTCCCACGGCATGAAGCAGAAGGTCGCCGTGCTTGCGGCGTTCCTGCATGAGCCGAAGCTCCTGCTCATGGACGAGCCGTTCGTCGGGCTGGACCCCGTCGCGAGCCATCAGCTCAAGCTCCTGATGACGGAGCACTGCGAAAAGGGCGGCGCGATCCTCTATTCCACCCATGTGCTCGAGGTCGCGGAAAAGCTCTGCGACCGCGTCGCGATCCTGCAGAACGGCAAGCTTGTTGCGAACGGCACGATGGACGAGGTGAAGGGCGATTCCTCGCTCGAATCCGTGTTCCTCGGCCTTGCCGAGCAGAAGGAGGCGTGAGCCGTGGGTGCTCTGTTTCGCGTGCAGTGGAGGTCGTTCCTCCGGCGGTTTTCCCAGCCCGCCAGAAGCCAAAAGCCCGGGAAAAAGAAAAAGCCCCGCTCAAAGGGCTTTGTCATCGGGCTGTGGATCTTTCTTGCGGTGTGGCTCGAGCTCGTGTTGACGATCTTCTGGTTTGCCATGTTCCCGCTCCTTGAGATGGGGTACGATTGGCTGTTCTTCTCCCTTGCGGGTCTCGCTGCGCTCGCACTCGCCGTCATCGGCAGCGCGTTTTTGACGCAGGCCACGCTCTACGACGCGAAGGACAACGAGCTTCTGCTCGCGATGCCGATCCCGCCGTGGCGGATCCTCCTCGTTCGGATGCTGACGCTTCTGCTCTACACGCTGATGTTCGTCGCGGGCGTCCTGCTGCCGGCCTGCGTCGTCTCGGTGATCATCACCGGGTTCCGGTTCTGGCAGCCCATGGTCTGGCTGCTGTTGATCCTCTCGCTGACGCTCTTTGCGCAGGCGCTCTGCTGTGTGCTCGGGTGGTTCCTGCGGCAGCTCCTGCTGCGCCTCAAGAACAAGGCCGTCGCGTCTCTGTTCGGCATGGTGCTGTTTCTCATCGTCTACTTTGCGGCGTATAACGGGATGATGCAGGGGATCGAAGACATCGGCGCGCACGCGGAGGACCTTTCCGCGGCGCTCGGCGGCTTTGCGCCGGCCGTAGTGATCGGCCGGGCGTTCTGCGGGGATGTTCTCTGCTTTTTGGCGGTCGTTCTCGTCTCCTGCGCGCTCTTTGCGGCGGTGGTCTGGTTCCTCGCGAAGACCTTTTCCGCGTCGCTGGAGCCGAAGCGGCGCGCGTCTGCCGCAAAGCCCGAAAAGCGTGAGGAGCGCGTGCGCTCCACGGTGAACGCGCTCGTCAGACGGGAGCGAAAGCGCTTTCTGCGCAGCCCTTCTTACCTGACCAATCTCGGCTTCGGGCTGATCCTGCTGCCCGTGCTGCCGGTCGCCGCGCTGTTTTTCCGCGGGACCATTTTGGGTGTGCTCGAGCAGCCCGAGGTCGCAGCGATCCTTTCGCCGTATATCGCGCCAATCTGCGCCGTGCTGCTCGGCTTCATCCTCCTCACGACCCCGCTCACGGCGCCGTCCGTCTCGCTCGAGGGGAAGACGCTCTGGCTGCTCCGTTCGCTGCCTGTTTCCGGCCGGGACGTGATCCGCGGAAAGATGCGCTTTCATCTTCTTTTTACCGCGCCGATCGCCGTTTTGAGCGCCGCCGCCCTCGCCCTGATCCTCGGGTGCGGGCCGGTCGATACGCTGCTCCTCGCGGTGTTCGCCGCCTCTCTCAGCGCGTGCGTCGGGTACTTCGGGATGGCGCTCGGCCTGCGCTTCGCGCGGTTCGACTGGACGAACGAATCGTGGCCGTGCAAGCAGTCCGGCGCGATGACGGCCTCGATCCTCGGCGGGTACGCGCTGCTGATCCTCCTGATCGGCATTTTCTTCCTCCTGACGCTTGCGCTTTCGCTGCCCGTGTCTGTTTCGTTTGCGGTGTGCGACGCGCTTCTGGTTCTGCTCGCTTTCTCCGGGTACCGCCTCGTGTACGGCTGGGGCGTGCAGACGTTTGAGTCCTTCTGACGCAGAGTTTTTCAACAACCAAAACGCACGCTTTCCCGGGGGAGAAGATCCCTTCGAGAAGCGTGCGTTTTATATTGTCAGCTCTGGCGGGAAAACAACCACCGGCTGTGCGGCTGCGCATGGAAACGCTTTCACGGCAGACATCGAGCGAAGCGGGAAAGCAAGCTTCCGCGCCCGCAATCCCGAAAACCGCGCAGCGAAAAGAGAAATGCCTGTTTCCTAGCGCCGGGGCGAGTGATGCAAGTGATAAGCCATGCAATGCGTCTTTAGAAGCGTGCCGTCAACGGGCCCTTTCAAGACTTTCCCAAGCCGTCGGCTTCGAGCCACCGGTTTCGCCGGTGGTCCTGACTCCGTCATTCCGTCTGGAAGGTCGCGGAGAACGAATCCGAGAACCCGTAGGCGAGGCGGAGCGTGTGGTCGGAGAGCAAAAGCTCCCAATCTGTGACCTCCAAAAAGACGCGGTCGAAGCGCTCGTCCTCGCAGAGCGTGTCCACCGTTTTCGCATAGGACCTCAGGCCCAGTGTATACGGCGCGTCGCAGCCCGTGTAGGCACGCATTTCGTCGCTCATGCCGAAGTACCCGAGCCCCGCGCCGCCCGTCGTGCTGTGCTCGAAGGTGGGGTCGAAATGGTAGGTCTTCCCGTCGACCGCCGCCGTCACCCAGTAGTGGATGCCGTCCTCCGTCTGCCCGCTCGCGATCTGCGCGTCGATCCCGAGCTGGTTGAGCGCACATTGGAAGACGCCCGCAAATTCTGTCGACGAACCGACGTGCTCCGTCATGGCGCGGTAGAGGGAGTTCTCCGGGCTGTCCTCGTAGGCGAGTTCCGTCGCGACCGCACGATAGAGCGAGAGGACCTTCTCCAGCGTGTTCATATCCTGCGCCAGCGCGCCCTCCATCAGCGCTTTGAGCGCGGATTCGGCTTTTTGCGGGTCGGCGTCCCCGTCATAAAAGATCGAGGCGGTGTCGCCGCTGTACTGGACGTCCGCCACCGCGCCGTAGAGGGAGTCCTCAAAGACGGCGACGGCCTTACCCGCCGCGTCCGCGTCTGGGAGCTTCACCGACGCCTGTTTCTTGAACACCGCGTCGAGCAGCGCCTCGTAATCGGAGACGGCGCTTCCGAGATATTCCCACGCGTCGCGGGAGAGCCTGTGCCGGTCCACGCTGAAGGCGATGGGGACGAACGTTTCCGACTCTTCCTCTGCGGCGTCGTCCGGTTCCGCCTCCTCGGCGGCGCTGTGCGGCAGCGCAAATGTCTCCGGGCCGGAGAACGCGGCCTCCTCCGCCGGTACTTCCGCGCCGCACGCGGACAGCAAGGCGCACAGGAGCAGCAGGGACGCGCTCTTTATGATGCGATCCTTCATCTTGCATCCCGCTCTCTTCTGCGCGTCCGGCTGCGCAGACGGTAATCGGAGCCGACGAATTCCAGCGGATCGAAATACCCGAGGAGCCGGGAGAGGAACCGCTGGGCATAGCGCTCCCCGATCTCCTCCTCCGTGAGGTTCGTGCTGACGATCGTCGGCAGACGGCGCATCAGGCGCGTGTCCACAATATTGTGGAACATGGTCGCGGTGTAGGAGGATTTCGGTTCCATCCCGAGATCGTCGATCACGAGGAGATCCGCGGTGCAGAGCAGGGTGAAGGCGTCGCCCGCGTCCTCGTCGGTCTGCTGAAAACGCTCCCGTTCGAGCGAAGAGGCGAACTGGTTCGCCGTCCCGTAGACGACGCCGAACCCCTTTTCGATCGCCTTTGCCGCGACCGCGAGGGAGAGATGGGTCTTCCCAAGGCCCGTGCCGCCCTTGAGGAGCAGACTGCCGGACTGCGCGGAAAAGGTTTCGGCGTAGTGCCGCATATACGCGAGGATCTTTTCCATCTGCGCGCGGTAGCTGCGCTTGTAGCCGAGCTCCCGGGCGGGCTCGTCGGAAAAGATGTCCAGCGAAAAGCTCTCGAACGAGGAGAGCGTCAGCGGGGAGACGCGGTTCAGGCTCTCATATGCCAGCCGTTTGAGGAGGGCCTTGTGGCAGGTGCAGATCCGCCCGTCCACATACCCGGTATCTTCGCAGATCGTGCAGGTAAAATGCGGCTCAATGTCCTCCCGGACCATGCCGTTTTCCGCAAGAAGCGCGGCAAAACGCGCCTGCAGCGCGAGGTTTTCCTCTTTGAGGGCGAGGAGCTGTGCCCGGACGTTTCCGCCTTTGAGCACGGCTTTTGCAGCGCCGCTTGCCGTCTGCGCCATGCGGCTCCTGACGTCTCTCGCCTCGGGACAGCGCGCAAAAAGGGCTTCCAGACGCGCGTCTGCCTCACGCTGCGCCTGGCTCCGGCGGCGCAGAAGCTCCGCTTCCGCTTCTTCATGGATGCGTTTGGAATACGCCATGGAGGGACCTCCTTTCCGGTTCAGTCATCGTCGTCAAAAAAGTCATACGCTTTGTATTCGTTGAGATCCAGCGTCGAACTGCGGCTTTCCGGTTTCCCGGCCTTGGGCGGCTGTTCCTTCGCGGCGTCCTCTGCGGAGCGGATGCCGGCTTTGTGCCAGCGATCGAGGATCGCGTTGATGTATTTCATGCTGAATTTGCCTGTGGTGTCCACGCAGCGGTCGTATGCTTCCTTCAAAAGCTCCTCAGAAACACCCCAATCGTATAGCCACCTACGGGCAGACTCCCCCTCGGTGCGGCTCGGCGCACGGCGCGCGGCCATTCCGAACGCGGCCTCGCACCGCTCCCAGGCGAGGGCGGTCTCATCGAGCTCGCGCAGGCGGATCTCCGCCGTTTCGACCGTGAGGATCTCCGCCGAGGCCCAATTTTTGGCCATTGCGGAGATGTACGCAGCGTTCGCTTTGCCGTGTTTTTGCGCGTAATGAATGAGCATTAGGATGACTTCCGGAGGTAAGCCGTAGTCCTCGTGCGCCTGGATGAGCGTGGAGGAGAGCGCGGGGGAGAGCGTCTTCCCGAGCAGCGATTCCACCTCCGCGAGCAGGCTGCGGATCTCCGGAGAACTCTCAATGTACTGCGTCACGAAAAGCCCGTCCGGCCTCGGCAGCCGGGTAGAGGGACGGCTCTTCTCCTCCGTGGGTGGAGTTTTTTCGGCCGCCCCGTCTTTTTCCGGGATGAGCGCGGTGGAGAGCGCGGTGTCTCTTTTCGCGAGCAGACCGTTTTGCACCCAGTACGCCACCGCGCGTTCTGCTTCCGGGACGGGGAGCCCGCAGGCGTCCGCGAGCTCCTGCGGGGACCACGTCCGCCCGCCGGAGCGCAGCAGGATCAGGATGACCTTCAGCGCGGGGCCGTCCGCATCCTTTATGTATTTATCGACGAGCGCTCCGGGCACGGCGAAAACCGTGCTCCATGCGCCGAGTTCCAGCGCGTAGCCCATCGCGCGCACCTCCTTGCGATCGATCTTATCCGACTCAGTATACCACAAATCCGCGGTTTCTTCAAGCGGAAAAGTCCCCTTTTCTCCCGACGGGGCGGACAAGACAAATTTTTTCGGGAAAAGAAGATCAAAAGCTTGACATTGAAGAAGTCTTCGTGTATAATAATAGCCGTTCTGAAAAACGCTGATGTGGCTCAATGGCAGAGCAGTTCACTCGTAATGAACAGGTTGTCAGTTCGATTCTGACCATCAGCTCCAAAAGACGCCCCGAAATTCTGCGGAATTTCGGGGTTTTGGTTTGTTTAGAATGCACGTCGTTCCTTGATTTGCTAGTAACACTCGAAGTGATGTTCATTGCCTAATGGCGTTGCTGCGTTAAATTCTGTGTAATCTTATGCCTTGAGTACGACTGTGCAGAGGCATCATTCGGGCTGTTTGCTATAATAGAGCAAAAAACACAAACCGGACAGCGGATTCATCCGTTGCCCGGCGTTTTTTAGTTTATGAGAATCGTGTCGGATTCTGCGGTTATTTCCATTGTCGTCATGTCCGGGATCATGTAAAACTTGCATTCTGCGGACGTGACCGGCCTTTCGATTCCGAGCTGCTCGAAGTTAAATGCCCAAATATAGGTGTTCAAACTTTTCCCGGCAAGGACTTCGGCGGAAAAAGCGTAATTCCCGATTGGTATCATTTGATCGTCAATCGAAAGGTCTTCACACTGTATCGTGTAATCGGTGTCGGAGGTGTTCTCAATTCGGAGATTGATGTAACAGCCCTGTAAGGTTGCGGGCGGATCAGAGAATCCCGTGAATGAGATTTTCACCCCGTCCAGCGTGACGAGTTCCTTCGCGTCGGTCTTTGCCGGTTCTGGAACGCTTTCGGAAGTCGCGGCAGAAGAATTGTCGGATGTCTTCGCTGGCGCTTTATCGTTGCCCATCGAAGCGATGATTCCCACGCAAGCGACCACCGTGACGAGCACAACAAGCACACAGGCGATTGTTGCGCCTTTTCCGAGTTTCTTCTTTTGCTTTTGCTTTGCCATATGTCGATTTGCCATGATAAACTTCCTTTCAAAATAGGATGAAATACATTCGTGTTATAGTCAAATTCCTTGTCGTCTTGTCACAGATAATTTTGGTCGAAATTTACTTTTCTGCATTCATCAAACGATGAATCTCTTGAATTATTTTTTGATAGGACTTTGATTTAGCATTTTTCATTCTTGAATATCCTGAAAGAGATTTTGGACATAAGTCAGGTAAGTTCTTTTGAATCCATAAAAATTCTTTTCTTAGCGCTTCGATTCTCTCAGCGTTTTCTTGAGCCTCTTGTCTTAACTTTTCTTGACGTTCTAGCTTTTGCTGTTCTGCCATTTGCCATTTGATGTAATTGTTTATTTCTTCGGAAGTCCGGTCATCAACAAAGGGACGATTACTGTACCGGATAAAGTCCTTGCACTCAAATGAAGGTTCCATCACACCATACACGAATGGCCAAACAGACAGGCAAAAATGATTGTAGGAAAATGTTTTCGGATTGAATTGTGCCGGGAGAGCAGGAAAACGCTTGTCTTTTCCAGAGATTGAATAGATGCGGTGTCTATACTTTGCACATTCAGCGCAACATATTCCGGAGTTTGTTATTTCTACGAGATCCGTATGGAGCTCTTTAGCACTTTTTAACCTTTGAGAAAAGGAATCACGCAATTCATTTTTACTTTCAAAATAGGAATTAATTTTTCTTTCTTCTATATCCGCCTCTTGGTTTTTTCCAGCTTTGCGCAAATAGTATACTAGGCGCATGAAATCATCTTTTTTCCATATCATGTCTGATATATACATGAGTTCTTGAGCCTTTTTTAAGCAAGCTAGAGCTAGTTCTATGTTTCCGCTATCCCAATGCCGTGCAAAGCACTGTCCTCGCAAATAATATTCTACGCGCCCTGTGGATGAGCTCCCATTTACCTCTCGACATGGCACAGGTATACGGTTGATTCCTTCTATGGAATTAAAATCATATGCCAAGTTCAGACGACGCTCTTCTTCTTGGCGTATATCTAAGTAAGCTGCATTGCGTTCTTCCAAAGATTTGTTACTGTCATTCAATATTAGCTGTTTTTCTTTTATGTAGTGTTCAGAATTAGGGTTAGAGGATGACCTTTGCAGCCTATTTTCTGATTTCTTCTTTTTCTTGAAAAGGTCAAATAAGCCCATTTGGTGAACTCCTTATTTTGCCAGAGAATGTGACAATAATGTTTGACAATTTTATTGTATCACTCGTTTGAAGGCGCGTCAAGGAGAAAACCAATTTTTAACAAGAAATGGAAGAAAACGGCCAATTACGGGAGATTGTACAGGATGAAAAACCGGTGTGGAAAGAAAGTGAATGGACTTCTCCCGCTCTCAGTTGATTTCTTTCGGGAAATCTGGTAAAATAAAGCGGAAGGGAGGGGAGAGCCGTGCGGAGCGACGAATTTCTCGATCTGTATAAGCAGCTGGAAAACGCGCTGGAGGAAAAATACAGCGGGACCGGACGCCGGTATTCCAGCGTCGTCTTTGAGTATCTGAATAGCGCGGAGAGCGCGCCCGTGCGCGAACGGCTCGACCTTTGCCGGGAGATCCGCAATTTCCTGACGCACAACGCGAACATCGGCGGGGAGCCGATCGTCGAACCGAGCGCGTCGATGGTGGAAACGCTGCGGGACGTGCTGGAATATGTCTGCCGACCGCCGCTCGCGATGGATCTCGCGACGCGCGCCGCGAATATCCTGCGGGCGCGCCCGGGCGACCATGCGCTGCGTTTGATGGAGAAAATGGAGCAGAACGGCTTCTCCCATGTGCCGGTCCTCGAGAACGGCGGGTTCTGCGGGGTGTTCAGCATGGGCTCGGTCTTCGCCTATACGCTGAAAAACCCGGACCGGCCGATCGGGCGGGAAACGACGGTCCGGGAAGTTCTTTCGGCGAGGGGCAGCGGAAAACACGCGGAGAATTACCGCTTTGTCGGAAGACGGACGACCGCCGGGGAGGCCCGGCGGATGTTTGAGACGATCCGCGGGCGCGGCAGAAGGCTTGCCGTCATCTTCATCACGGAGACCGGTTCTCAGGATGAACCGCTCCTCGCGATGCTGACGCCGTGGGACGTGATGGGAGAGAGATAAAAAGAAAACAACGAGCACCGAAAGATGCCCGTTGTCCTTCCTTCTTTACTCAAACCGCGCGCGTGACTTTACCCGACCGCAGGCAGCGGGTGCAGGCGTATACACGCTTCGGGGTGCCGTTCACCAATGCCTTGACCCGCTTGATATTCGGCTTCCACGTTCTGTTGGAGCGTCTGTGCGAGTGGGAGACCTGAATGCCGAAGGATAC
>CANQIG010000015.1 GCA_947623765.1 uncultured Clostridia bacterium
TCGATGAACACGAGCTGCACGGGCCCTTCGGTCCAGACGCCCATGATCCGCGTGCGGGTGGTCTGCGGCTTTTTCGAGACGATCGCGAGCTTCGTGCCGACGAGCCGGTTGAGGAGCGACGACTTCCCGACGTTCGGCCGCCCGACGATGGCGATGAACGCGGCCCGCTCCTCCGCGGGGCTTTGTATTTCTTTCAAGAGTCTTCCTCCTTCGGTGACTTTCCTTTTTTCGCGCCCGCGCCGCAAATGAACCAGACGGCGAACGCGAGCGAGGCGAGCAGCGCGATCAGGCGCAGGGGGTGTTCGGCGAACGACGCGAGCAGCGCGAGGATCTCCGCAGGCCGCCAGAGGACCGTGACGCCGACGGCGGCGGAGAAGAGCGCCGCCGCGAGCACGGCGCCGGCGGCCGCGTCCTTCGCCCTGCCGATCAGCGGGTGGCGCGCCGGATGGACGCGGTCCGCGAGCGTTTCGAGCGCGGTGTTCATGCACTCCGCCGCGAAGACGAACCCGCAGCAGAGCAGCTCAAGGGCGTATTCCCCCCGGGACACGCCGAGAAACGGGGAAAAAAACAAAACGTATACCGCGGCGACCGCGTGTATACGCATATTCCGTTCGTTCCGAAGAACAGAAAACAGTCCCCGGCCCGCGTCCCGGAAGGACTGCGCCAGGGAATGCGGGCGGGACCTCTCCCGCGCCGCGCCGGGGACTTCCGTATTCCGATTCACAGCGCGGTGTAGCTCGACGTTCCGGGCAGCCCGAGCTGCGCCATGACGAGCTCCTCCTTTTCGCGCATCCGGACGCGCTCGAGCCCGCCCTGTTCGTGGTCGTAGCCGAGCAGGTGCAGCATGGAATGGGCCGTGAGGTAGCCCACCTCGCGCTCGAGGCTGTGGTCGTAGCGCTTCGCCTGCTCCATGGCGGTCTCCATGGAGATGACGATGTCGCCGAGGATCTTCGCGCCGGTATCCATATTCGTATCGTACACGCCGTTTTCACCCATGGGGAAGGAGAGGACGTCCGTGACGCTGTCCTTGTCCCTGTACTGCGCGTTCAGCTCGCGGATCTGCTCGTTGTCGACGAACGTGACGCTGATCTCCGCCGGGTCCTCGAACCCTTCCATCCGAAGCACCGCGTGGCAGCAGCGCCGGATGAGCATCCGGACGCCCGTGGGGATCTTGACGGCTTTCTGATTGTTCGTGATGATGACTCGCACCTTTTCCATGGTGTGCCCGTTCCTTTCGTGATATTTGCTTTCCGTGTTCTTTTCCGCCGGTCCGTTCCTATTTCTGCTGTGCCGCCCGCTCGTACGCGCGGATGATGTCCTGCACCAGCCGGTGCCGCACCACGTCGCGCTCCGTAAAGCGGAACACCGCGATGTCCTCCACGTTTTTCAGGACGCGCATCGCGTCCCTGAGGCCCGAGCGCTTCCCCTCGGGCAGGTCGATCTGCGTGATGTCCCCGGTGATGACCATCTTCGAGTTGAACCCGAGGCGTGTGAGGAACATCTTCATCTGCTCGACGGTCGTGTTCTGCGCCTCGTCGAGGATGATGAAGCTGTCGTCGAGCGTCCGCCCGCGCATATAGGCGAGCGGCGCGACCTCGATGCTCCCGCGCTCCACGTACCGCTGGTACGTCTCCGCGCCGAGCATCTCAAAGAGCGCGTCGTAGAGCGGCCGAAGGTACGGATCGACCTTCTGCTGCAGGTCGCCGGGCAGGAAGCCGAGCTTTTCGCCGGCCTCCACCGCCGGCCGCGTCAGGATGATCCGGTTCACCTGCTGCGCCCGGAACGCCGCGACGGCGAGCGCCACGGCGAGATACGTCTTCCCCGTGCCCGCGGGCCCCACCCCGATGGTCACGGTGTTCTGCCGGATGCTGTCGCAGTATTTTTTCTGGCCGAGCGTCTTTGGCCGCACGGGCTTTCCCGCGTGGGTCACGCAGACGCAGTCCCCGGAAAGGGGCAGAAGCGGCGCTTCCCCCTCCTCCGCGACGGTGTCCATGCAGTACCCGACGTTCTGCTCGGTGAGCGGCTCGCCCTTTTCGACGAGCTCCAAAAGGCTTTTCACCGTCCGCTCCGCGGCGAGCACGCCGTTCTCTTCGCCGGTGACTTTGAGCTCGGCGTCCCGGCAGGAGAGCTGTACGCCGAACCGCTTTTCGATGCGCTTCGCGTTCGCGTCGAAGCTCCCGAAGAGCTCCGCGAGATGCGAGGCGTTTTGCACCTCAATGTGTTTTTCCAAGGAAAAGAATACTCCAAAACCGAATTTTTGCGCATTTTCTGCGCCGTCTATATTATAGCATTCTTTTGGTGGAAAAGGGAGAGTCAATAATCACAAAAATCCAAATGAATCGTGTACGAATTTTACAAACGTTCCGCTTTTCTCCCTACATTGGCGGTTCGAGCAGCTTTGCCTCGGCCTCCGCGCGCTCGGCCTCGGTCATCTCGACCTCCTCGGCGATGTCCTCGAGGAGCGTACAGCGCAGCGTGACGCGGACCGCGCCGCCCGAGACCGAGACGTGCTCCTCGCGCGAGAGTACACGCCCGGTCTCCCCGAGCTGGTTCTCGAGAAGCGCCTCGGCGCGCTCGCGCGCCCGGCAGAGCGCTTCGTCCTCAGTGCGCACGACCGTTTGCGGGACGAGCTCGGCGGTGCGGAGCTCTTCGACCCAAACGGGCAGGTCCCTGCCGAGGAGCGTCCACGGGGTCTTCCGATACGCGGAGGCGGCGCCGTCCGCCGCGCCGGAGAACGTGAGGGGGATCCGCACGCCGAAGACGCAGAGCGCCCGCCGCACGCCGAGGATGCGCTCCTCGGGGATTTCCTCGGTCAGCGGGCAGGTCCCGGTGAAGCTGTGCCGCGTCTCCGCAAAGACGCGGGCCTTCGCGTGGGTGTAGAGGTTCACGAGCGGCGCTTCGCCCCACGGGTCGCCGACGGTCCGCACGGCGGAGACGAGGAGGCTCCCCGCTTCGGCGTAGGTCCCGACCTTCGCAAGGACCGTCCCGCGCTCCGCCTCGATCCGCACGATCCGTCCCCCGCGCCGCGCCCGGACGTGATAGATCCCGGCGCTGTCGTCGGCGGGCTCGCGCGGCTCCGCGCCGCGCACGGAGACCGTGATGAAGCAGCCGTCCGTGTTCACGGCGGCCCACGCGAGTTTCGGGAGCGCGCCCTCGATCGCGTGGCGCGCGACCTGCGCGTCGAGGGAGTCCCGCCGCGCGCCGAAGAACGCGCCCGCGTCCGCCGCGGCGGCGAGGATCTCGGAATCGCTGTACGGCGCGTCGCCCTCGACCGAAACGCCCCAGTAGTACCCAGAGAGGAACCCGTAGAGCAGGACGGCGAGGACCGCCCCGAGCAGCAGGCCGGGGCGCTTTCGGGCGCGCGCCGCGTGGAACGGGAGCCCCCTTTTTTCGAGGAGCCGCACGTGCGCGCCGGTCCTGAGCTTCACGGCGTGGAGCGCCGAAAACTGGCGCGCGCGGACCGTGAGGCGCAGGGAATCGCCGTCGCGGGCGGCCTCGAGCGGCACGACGCCGCTGCGCACCGCGACGTTTAAAAACCGCGCGGTGTCCCCGGAAACGCGCGCCGTCGCCGTGCCGAAGACCCACCGTGTAAGTTTCTGCATCATCGAAATTCCACCGCCTTCAAAACGCCCAAGTCATGCCCGGAGAGAAAACCGCAGCGCGGGACGGCAGGGCCTGCCGAAAACGGGCGCGCGCGGACCGTGAGGCGCAGGGAGTCGCCGTCGCGGGCGGCCTCGAGCGGCACGACGCCGCTGCGCACCGCGACGTTCAAAAACCGCGCGGTGTCCCCGGAAACGCGCGCCGTCGCCGTGCCGAAGACCCAGCGGGTGATTTTCTGCATCATCGAAATTCCACCGCCCCGATCCGCCCGGTGACCACCGCGCCGTCCTCCTCCATGCGCACGAGCGTCAGCGATTCGCCGGTCACCCAGACCTCGCGGCGGCCGCAGCGGAACCCGACGCGTTTCGGCGAGAGCTCCAGCACGCCGCCCGATCCCTCCAGCACCAGCCTGTGGCTGCCGAGGATCTCCGTGCGGAACTCTCCGCCCGTCAGCTCGAACCGCAGCGCATCCGTCTTTCCCATGGCGATCCCCCTTTTTTCTTCTCCGCCATACTATGCGGGGAAACGGGCGCATAGAATAGGGCATGGGCACGGGAGCGCCGGGAAGGGGAGAGGCCGATATGAAACGGGGATGGGGAAAAACGGCGCGGGCCGCCGCGCTGCTCGCCGCGTGCGTGCTGGCGCTGCGCTTTCGCGCGGAAGCGGCGGCGGGCGTCGCGGCGGGGATCGCGACGTGCCTCAACGCGCTCGTTCCGTCGCTGTTCCTCTTTGTCGTGCTCGCCTGCGCGCTCTCCGGGAGCGAAGCGGCGCGGGTGCTGTTCCGGCCGCTCGGGCCCGTCCTGCGGCGGGTGTTCCGCCTGCCGGAGGACGCCGCGCCGGCGCTCGTCTTCGGGCTGCTCGCGGGGTACCCGACGGGCGCCAGGATCACCGCCGACCTACTTTCCGCCGGGCGGCTCACCGAGAAGGAGGCCGCGCGGCTGCTGCTGTTCTGCACCGCGCCGGGCCTCGCGTTCACCGTCTCCTATGTGGGGCCGCTCCTCGGCGGCGGGAACCGCGGCGCGCTCCTGCTCGCCGCGACGAGCCTCCCGCCGCTCGTTTTCGGCGCGCTCCTCGCGCGCTTTGCCCCGCGCCCGGAAAAACGGCCGCCCGCCGCGCCGGAAAAACGCCCCGGCGCGTTCGCCGAGGCCGTGCGCGGGGGGACCGCCGCGACGGTGACGCTCTGCGCCTTCGTCGTCGTGTTTTCCGGCGGGATCGCCGTGCTCCGCGCGGCAGGCGTGTTCCGCGCCGTGACGGCGCTCCTCATGCGGCTCGGCCTGCCCGCCGGGCTCGCCGACACCCTGTTCACCGGTTTTCTGGAGGTCACGGCGGGGGTCAACGCGTCGTCGTACTGGCATCTCTCCCCGGAGACCGCCGCGTTCCTGCTCGGCTTTGGCGGGCTCTGCGTCCACGCGCAGCTCTTCGCGTTCTTCAAAAACGGCGCGCCTTGCCGCAAAGCGGTCTATCTCGCCTCGCGCGTTTTGAACGGCGCGCTCTGCGCGCTCGCGTACCGCGCGTTGACGTTCGTGTTCCCGGAGGCCGCGCCCGCCGCCGCGCTCACGCCCGGCCTTGCCGCCGTCCCCGCGGCGGGGTCGTGGCCGGCGGCCGCGGCGCTCCTCGGCGCGGCGGCGCTCTTCCTCGCCGCGTTTCCTAAGACGGAAACGCGGTGAGCTCGTCTTCGCGCGGAATTTCCAGAAAAAACGTCTTTACACCGCGCCGAAAACGTGCTATACTTTACCTTGTTCCTGACACAAAGGAGTCCCTGCGTGAAAGGTGCGGAGAAAAGCTGCCGGGCGATCGCCCGGTTTGGAACTGCCGTGCCTTCGGGAACGGCAATTTTTGTTTTTCAGGAGGCAGTTTATGCAGACAAGAGTCGCTGTGATGAGCATCATCGTGGAAAAGACGGAGACCGTGGAGCAGCTCAACGCGCTGCTGCACGAATACGGCGAATGGATCATCGGGCGCATGGGCATCCCGTACCGCGAGCGGAAGATCAACATCATCTCCATCGCGATCGACGCGCCGCAGGACACGATCTCCGCGCTCGCCGGGAAGATCGGGAAGCTCGACGGCGTACAGGTGAAGACCGCGTTCTCGGGGGTCGGCGCCGATGACTGAGCGCGTCGCCGCGCTCGTGGAGCGCCTTTGCGCCGGGGAACGCCTCTCGGAGCCGGAATACGCGGCGCTGATCGAGGGCCGGGACGAAGAGGCCGCTGCGCGGCTTCGGGAAAAAGCCGTCGCGGTGCGAAAAGCCGTCTACGGGAACGCCGTTTACGTGCGCGGGCTGATCGAGATCAGCAACATCTGCAAAAACGACTGCCTCTACTGCGGCATCCGGCGCTCGAACGCGAACGCCGACCGCTACCGCTTGACGCGGGAGGACATCCTGCTCTGCGCCGAGGAGGGGTATGGCCTTGGATTTCGGACGTTCGTCCTGCAGGGCGGCGAGGACGGGTACTACACCGACGAAGTGCTCTGCGGCATCGTCCGGGCGCTCAAGCGCCGGTTCCCGGACTGCGCCGTGACGCTCTCGATGGGCGAGCGTAGCTTCGAGAGCTACAAGGCGCTGTGTGAGGCCGGGGCGGACCGGTATCTTCTCCGCCACGAGACGGCGGACAAGGCGCACTACGAGACACTGCACCCGAAGGAGATGTCCTTCGACAACCGTATGCGGTGCCTGCGCGATCTCAGGGCGCTCGGGTACCAGGTGGGCTGCGGGTTCATGGTGGGTTCCCCGGGCCAGACGCCGCAGACGCTCGCGAAGGACCTCGCGTTCATCGCGGACTTCCAGCCGGATATGTGCGGCATCGGGCCGTTCATCCCGCACAAAGACACGGTGTTCCGGGACAGGCCCGCCGGGACCGTCGAGCTGACGTGCTTTCTGCTCTCGGTCATCCGGCTGCTCTGCCCGACGGTGCTCCTCCCCTCGACGACGGCGCTCGGGACGATCGACCCGCTCGGCCGCGAGATGGGCATCGAGAGCGGCGCGAACGTCGTCATGCCGAACCTCTCGCCGGTCTCCGTGCGGAAGAAATATATGCTCTACGACAACAAGATCTGCACCGGCGAGGAATCCGCCGAGTGCAAAAACTGCCTTGCCATGCGTATGGCCTCCATCGGATACGAGGTCGTCACCGACCGGGGCGACCGGAAACAGATCACGGACGCCGGATGACGGCGGTCTCAAAAGGAATATTATTTTCGGAAGGAAGATTTCAAATGGCATTCAAGTATGACCCGAAGTCCCTCATCGCGGACGAATTCATCAACGACGAAGAGATCAAGGCGACGCTCGCCTACGCCGAGGCGCACAAGAACGACCTCGAGCTCGTCGACCAGATCCTCGAGAAGGCGCGCCCGCAGAAGACCGCGACCGGCTGCGTCTGCGCCGGGCTGACGCACCGCGAGGCCTCCGTGCTGCTCGCGTGTGAGGACCCGGAGAAGATCAAGAAGATGTACGAGATCGCCGAGGAGATCAAGCTCGCGTTCTACGGGAACCGCATCGTGATCTTCGCGCCGCTGTACCTCTCGAACTACTGCGTGAACGGCTGCGTATACTGTCCGTATCACCACATCAACAAGCACATCCCGCGCAAGAAGCTGACGCAGGAGGAGGTCAAGGCCGAGGTCATCGCGCTGCAGGACATGGGCCACAAGCGCCTCGCGATCGAGGCCGGCGAGGACCCGGTCAACAACCCGATCGAGTATATCCTCGACTGCATCAAGACAATCTACTCCGTCCACCACAAGAACGGCGACATCCGCCGCGTGAACGTCAACATCGCCGCGACGACCGTCGAGAATTACCGCAAGCTCAAGGAGGCCGGGATCGGCACGTACATCCTCTTCCAGGAGACGTACCACAAGGAGAGCTATCTCCAGCTCCACCCGACCGGCCCGAAGCACGACTACAACTACCACACCGAGGCGATGGACCGCGCGATGGAGGGCGGCATCGACGACGTGGGGCTCGGCGTGCTCTTCGGCCTCGAACTCTATAAGTACGAGTTCGCCGGGCTCATCATGCACGCGGAGCACCTCGAGGCCGTCCACGGCGTCGGCCCGCACACGATCTCCGTCCCGCGCCTGAAAAGAGCCGACGACATCGACCCCGACCAGTTCGACAACGGCATCGACGACGACACCTTCGCGAAGATCACGGCTTGCATCCGCCTCGCCGTGCCGTATACCGGCATCATCATCTCCACCCGCGAGACCGAGGCCGTCCGCGCGCGGCTCCTGAACTGCGGCGTCTCGCAGGTCTCCGGCGGCTCGCGCACGTCCGTCGGCGGCTACGCCGAGGAGGAGCGCCCGCACGACACCGAGCAGTTCGACGTCTCCGACCAGCGCTCGCTCGACGAGGTCGTCCGCTGGCTGATGGAGAACGGCCATATCCCGTCGTTCTGCACCGCCTGCTACCGCGAGGGACGCACCGGCGACCGCTTCATGAGCCTCTGCAAGAGCGGCCAGATCCTCAACTGCTGCCACCCGAACGCCCTCATGACGCTCTGCGAGTATCTCGTCGACTACGCCTCCCCCGAGACGAAGCAGGTCGGCTTCGAGATGATCGAGAAGGAGCTCCAGCGCATCCCGAACGACAAGGTCCGCCGTATCGCCGCCGAGAACCTCGAACACATCAAGAACGATAACCGCCGCGACTTCCGGTTTTAAGGGCTTTTGAGGGGGCTCTGCCCCCTCGACCCCTTGAAGGTCGCGCTTTTCTGAAGAAAAGCGCCCAAAAGACTTTATCCGGGCTCGGCCGGGGGCGAGAGGAAGTCTGGGGCGCGGCGCTCCACCGAAGGCTTTGCCTCCGGCGCGCGGGCAAAGCCGCGTTCGTCTGCCGTGCGTCGGCTCGCGGAGAACAGGAGAAATCTGCTTTCCCGCACCGCACATAAGGCGCGCGGAGCCGGGCGACCCAACTGAACCACACTTACAAACGCGGCGCAAAACTCCCCGGTTTTACCGACGAAGTTCGCGGAGCGAACGACCGGCGCGACGTAAAAGTTCTTTTGGCCGACTTTTCTTTCAAGAAAAGTCGGAGAAAGGGAATAAAAAATGGCGAACTTAAATGAGACGGTATCGGCGGAACGCGTGCACATCGGATTTTTCGGGATGCGCAACGCGGGAAAGTCGAGCCTTGTGAACGCCGTGACCGGGCAGGAGCTGGCGGTCGTGTCCGAGGTGAAGGGCACGACGACCGACCCGGTGAAAAAGGCGATGGAACTGCTGCCGCTCGGGCCGGTCGTCGTCATCGACACGCCGGGCCTCGACGACGAGGGCGCGCTCGGGGAAAAGCGCGTGCAGAAGGCGCGGCAGATCCTCGCGCAGACGGACATCGCCGTGCTCGTTGTGGACGGCGCGGCGGGGCTTTCCGGTGAGGACCGGGACCTGATCGGCCTCTTGAAGGAGCGGAACCTGCCCTACATCGTCGCGATGAACAAGAGCGACCTGCTCGCGGAGCGGACCCCCGCCGACGGGCATACGCTCTTTGTCAGCGCGAAGACCGGCGAGGGCGTGAACGAACTCAAGGAAAAGCTCGGCGCGTTCGCGAAAAGCGCCGGGAGCGAGAAGCGCATCGTCGCGGATCTGCTCGCGCCGGGCGACCTCGCCGTGCTGGTGATCCCGGTGGACGAGGCCGCGCCGAAGGGAAGGCTGATCCTGCCCCAGCAGCAGACCATGCGGGAGATCCTCGACTTCCACGGCAGCTTCATCACCTGCCAGCACACCGAGCTGAAAGAGACGCTGCGGATGCTCGCCGTGAAACCGAAGATCGTCATCACGGACTCGCAGGCGTTCGGGAAGGTCGCGGCGGACACGCCCGCGGACGTGCTGCTCACCTCGTTCTCGATCCTCTTCGCGCGGTACAAGGGCGACCTGCCGACACTCGTCGAGGGCGCGGCGGCGCTCGCTGCGCTTCGGGACGGCGACCGCGTGCTCATCTCCGAGGGCTGCACGCACCACCGCCAGTGCAGCGACATCGGCACGGTGAAGCTCCCGGGATGGATCGAGAAGTTCTCCGGCGCGAAGCCCGAATACGTCTTCACCTCCGGCGGGGAGTTTCCGGAGAACCTCTCCGGCGTGAAGCTCGTCGTCCACTGCGGCGGCTGTATGCTGAACGAAAAAGAGATGCAGCACCGCATCCGCACGGCGGTCAGCGCCGGCGTGCCGATCGTCAACTACGGCATCGCCATCGCGCAGATGCACGGGATCCTCGCGCGGAGCCTCGAGCCGTTCCCGGCGATCCGCAGTCTGTTGGACGCGTAAGGGCAACAGCTCGGCGTTCTTCGCGGAAACCGGAGAAGGGCAAGCCAAAAGCCTAGCGTTTCGCCGAACCCTGTGGGTTTCCCGTAGAACTCGCGGGAAACGGAGGTTTTTGCGGCGTTTTTCGGGGAAATCGGAGAAAAACCCGGAGATCTTCGCGGAAATTCAAGAAAATCGCGGCGAAACGCTTGACAGCGCCCGCTTTTTGCTTTATAATATTATCTCAGTCAGGAAAAAAAGGGGCGGCCCTGCCGTCCCTTTGGAAAATCACCCGCGCTGAGGGAGCATTCCTCCCCGCGTGCGGTGGTTTTCGTCGTTCTTCGTGAAAAAATCGGGGGAAAGGGGGACCTTGCCATGTTGAACGAACAGCGCCTCGTCGATCTGTTCTGCCGCCTCGTGCGCATCGACAGTCCGTCGTTTGGCGAGCGGGAAATGTGCGATTTCGTCAAGGCGTATCTTGAAGCCATCGGCCTTTCCGCCGTGGAAGACGGCGCCGCGAAGGCGCTTCCCGGCACGGCGGGGAACCTTCTTGTGAAGATCCCCGGCACGCTCGCGCTGCCGCCGCTGCTCCTCTGCGCCCATATGGACACCGTGGAGCCCGCGCGGGGAAAGCGCGCCGTGCTGCACCCGGACCGCCGGATCACCTCGGCGGGGGACACGGTCCTCGGCGCGGACGACCTTGCCGGGCTCGCCGCGATCCTCGAAGCGGCGGCCTCGATGCTCGAAGACGGCGCGCCGCACCGTCCGCTGGAGCTGCTGATCACCGCGGCGGAGGAGCCCTACTGCGCCGGGGCGGGCGCGTTCGATTTCGGCACGCTCGAATCGAAGGAAGCCTTCGTGTTCGACCTCGACGGGGACGTGGGCCTTGCGGCGAACCGCGCCCCGACGATCCTCTCGTTTACCGCGGAGATCCAGGGCCGCGCGGCCCACGCCGGGTTTTCGCCGGAGAGCGGCGTCCACGCGGTGCGCATCGCGTCGGAGGTCATCGCGAAGATGCGCCTCGGGCGCAGTGAAGACGAACAGACCACCGTGAACGTCGGGACCATTTCCGGCGGCACGGCGAACAACATCGTCCCGGAACGTTGTGTCTTTACGGGGGAGATCCGCAGCTTTTCCGACGAGGCGGCGGAAGCGGAACTCGAAAAGATCCGGGATCTTCTGGCGCGCACGGCTTCCCGCATGGGCGGCGGCGCCATACTCCACAGCAAGAAGCACGTGAAAGCGTACTGTACTCGGCCGGACAGCCCGGCGGTACAGCATTTCTTCCGCGCCGCTGCCGACGCCGGGCTTACTCCCCGGCTCACCTCGACCTTTGGCGGCAGCGACATGAATCATCTGGCGCAGCACGGCATCTCCGGGCTGGTGGTCGCGAACGCGATGCGGAACGTGCATTCCGTCTCCGAGAACACCAGTGTCGACGAGCTGATGGCCGCGGCGCGCCTTGCGCTTTCCCTCATGCTGCTTAAGGAGTGATCCCATTGCTGAATCCACTGCACTATCAGATGTCCGAATACGACTGCGGGCCGACCTGCCTCCTCAACGCCGTCAGCTTCCTGTTCGACCGCGAGGAGCTCCCGCCGGACCTGCTCCGGAACATCTTCCTGTATACGCTCGACCTGCCCAGCCCGGATGGCATCCCCGGGAAGGGCGGCACCTCCCACGCTTCGATGCGCTTCCTCTCCCGCTGGTTCACCGATTTCGGCAAGGCGGGTCGCCTGCCGATCTCCTCGAAATACATCGAGGGCGACGACGTGTTCATCGGCGAGGGAAGCCAGATCAATGAGGCGCTGCAAAACGGCGGCATCGCCGTGGTGCGGCTCTGGTTCGACGTGGCGCACTACGTGCTGCTGACCGGCGTGCGCGAGAACGGCGACCTCGAGATGTTCGACCCCTACTACTGCAGTGAGCCCTTCGACTTCGCGCCGGAGATCGAGATCGTCCTCGACCGGCCGACGGAGTACAACCGCGTCGTCCCGCCGAGCTGCTTCAACCGCGAGGAGGACGCGATCTACGCGCTCGGCAAGCCCGAGGAGCGCATGGCCATGCTGATCTTCCGCGGCGTCGCGGGGGAGACGGCGGACCCCGAATCCCTCAGCGCCGCCGGCGCGTGACGGACGGAAAAACACGCAGGAAAAAAGCCCCCGGCCGGGGGCTTTTTTGCGTTCAGACCTTCGGTTTCACCGGGACCCAGATCTCGCACCGGTAGTCCGGCGAATCCATGTCGCCGGGCAGGTAGTTCTCCACCGTGATCGGCGCGTCCGGGAGCCAGTCGGGGTTCCCGGGAAGCCATTCGGCGAAGATCGCGGTGTTCACGGTCTGGAGCGCGCCGGGCAGCGGGCCCGTCGCGGTGAAGACCGCCCAGGTGTGCGCCGCGACTTCGAGCACCGCCTGCCCTTCGGGGACCGCCCCGCCGATGTACGGCCGCGCGACCCAGTAGGCGAAGTCCTCCGTGCCGTTGTCGTCGACGCAGACCGCGACCGTGCCGAGCGGCGCGAGCGCCGGGTCGGTCTTTGCGGCGGCCTGCAGCTCGTCGTACCACGCCGGGATGTCCCGGTATCCGGTCTCGCCCGGGAAGCGGCGCGAAACGCCGACGACCTTGAATGCGTCCATGTTTTCGATGCGTACGTCCATTTTTGTGCCTCCCTGCACCTGTTCTGTGATGTTCAGCGGGAGGAACGGCTTCGGCACGCGCCGTGCGCGCCGGACCTCGGCCGGAGACGCGCCGAACTGCCGCCGGAACGCCTTCGTGAAGCTCTCCGGGCTGTCGTAGCCCGCGTCGAGCGCGACGTCCAGCACGCGGACGTCGGTGCGCACGAGCTCGAGCGCCGCGAGGTACAGCCTTCGCCCGCGGATGTACTCGCCGACGCTGTACCCCGAGATCGCCGCGAATTCCCGCGAGAAGTAAAACGGCGAAAGGTACACCGCCCGCGCCGCGTCCGACGCGGTGACGTCCTCCCCCAAATGCGCCTCGATGAAGTCCACCGCGCGCCGCACCATTTCCAGCCGGTCCATCCGTCCGTCCTCCCTTTCGTGTTCTCCGGAAGAATTCTTCTGCGAACAGTATACCACGCTTTCGCCTCCCTGTCCTGTCCTTTTTTGCGGGGTTTCAAGGGGGCTTTGCCCCCTTGAAACCCCTTTAAGGTCGAGCCCGAGGGGCTTTGCCCCCTCGACCCCTTTAAGGTCGCGCTTTTCTGAAGAAAAGCGCCCGAAAAACTTCGACGTGTCTCAACCAGGGGCGAATGCGTGAACTTCTCTGCGCTACTCCAACGCGGGCAGCAGGGACTGTTCTTACTTCGCACCCTGCGCCGCGCCAGCGGCGGTTCTCGACGAAACAGGCTTTGCCTGCGTCGGGCGTCTTTGACGCCCGAAAGGGAACTCCCGGCGAGGGTTCCCTTTCGCGTAATCGTCCCCGCAGGGGACGATTACGGCGACCCTCCTGCGCTTTTGGAGTATAAAGGTTTCGCGGCTTGCGAGCCGCGCCGAGGGGCGCTGCCCCTCGACCCTGCCGCCTTTGAAAATGCGCAGGCAGAGCCTGTGTCGTTCGTCCTACGTAGGCTTGCAGAAACCGGAAGCAAATCTACCACACCAGCCCAGCTTCCTGCGCGGGTGGACCGCTTCCCAAACCCTTAAACGGAAGTTCGAGAAGCGAACGACCAGCGCGACGAAACGGCCTCTGGCCGCGGAGGCGAGCGAATCGTCTTAACTACGGTAAAAAACGCGGGGCTATGCTTCCCGTCTTCACCGGCGAAGTTCGCGCAGCGAACGACAACGCGACGTAAAAGTTCTTTTGCCTACTTTTCTTTCAAGAAAAGTAGGGGCCTACCTTTTCTTCAGAAAAGGTAGGTAGACAAAGGAAAGAAAAAATGGTATAATTTTCACAAAGAGGCGCGGGGGACCCGCGTGAAGAAAGCGAGAGGATCAGATGAAAACGGAAAAGACCGTGCGGGACGGCATCTGCCGCCTGACGCAGGAAAACGGAAAGACGCTCGCGTGGGCCGAGGGCACCGGCGTGGACGTCATCGAGAAGGACGGGCTGTACTTCAAGGACCTCGCGAAGACGGGGGAGCTGCTGCCGTATGAGGACTGGCGGCTGCCGGCGGAGGCGCGCGCGGAGGACCTTGCGAAGCGGCTGACGCTCGAGGAGATCGCCGGGCTGATGCTCTATTCGCCGCACCAGGCGGTGCCGCCCGCACCGTTCGGGCCGTTCGGCGGGACGTACGGTGGGAAGCAGTTCGCGGACGCGAACGTGGAGCCGTGGGCGCTCTCCGACCAGCAGAACGAGTTCATGGACAAGGAGCACATCCGGCACATCCTGCTCACGACGGTGCAGAACGCGGAGGTCTCCGCGAAGTGGTCGAACGCGCTGCAGAAGAAGGCGGAGACCGCGCGCCTCGGCATCCCGGTGAACCTCTCCTCCGACCCGAGAAACGGCGCGAAGGGCTCCGGCATCGGCGCGGAGTTCAAGAACGCGGGGACGGACGTCAGCAAATGGCCGGAGGGCGTCGGCTTCGCTGCGACATTCGATCCGGCGGTCGTGAAGCAGTTCGCGGAGGACGCCTCGAAGGAATATCGCGCGCTCGGCATCACGACGGCGCTCGGCCCGCAGATCGACCTTTGCACCGAACCGCGCTGGATGCGCTTCGTCGACACGCTCGGCGAGAATCTCGAGATGTCGAAGAAGTTCGTCAAGGCGTACTGCGACGGGATGCAGACGACCGAAAACGAGGAGACCGGCTGGGGGAAGGACTCCGTCAACACGATGGTCAAGCACTGGCCGGGCGGCGGCACCGGCGAGGGCGGCCGCGACGCGCACTACGCGTTCGGCGAGTACGCCGTGTACCCGGGGAACAACTCCGAGGAGCACCGCAAGCCGTTCACCGAGGCCGCGTTCCGGCTCGACGGCCCGACGGGCTGCGCGTCGGCGGTCATGCCGTACTACACCGTCTCGTGGGGACTGGACGTGAAGAACCACAAGAACGTCGGCAACTCGTACAGCGAATACCTCATCAAGGACCTGCTCCGCGAGAAGTACGCGTTCCCGGGCGTCGTTTGCACCGACTGGGGCATCACCGCGGACCCCTCCCCGGAAATGGACGCGTTCGCGAGCCGCTGCTACAATATGGAGAACATGACCGAGCCGGAGCGGATGCTCGTCGCGATCATGAACGGCGTCGACCAGTTCGGCGGGAACGACAAGTCCGGGCCGATCCTCGAGGCGTACCGCATCGGCTGCGAGAAGTACGGCGAAGCGGTCATGCGCGAGCGCTTTGAACTCTCCGCGAAGCGCCTGCTGACGAACATCGTCCGCTGCGGGCTGCTGGAGGACCCGTACCTCGACCCGGCGGAATCCGCGAAGGTCGTCGGGAACGGGGACTTCGTGCGCCACGGCTATGAGGCGCAGCTGCGCTCCGTCGTGCTGCTCAAGAACCGGAACAACGCGCTGCCGCTCAGGAAGGGCCTCAAGATCTATGTCCCGGAGCGGAAGATCCGCGCGATGAAGGCGTTCTTCCGGGGCGAGATCCCGGCGCACAACGAGGACCCGGTGGAGGACGCGCTGATCGCGAAGTACGGCACGCGCGTCAAGACGCCCGAGGAGGCGGACGTCGCGATCGTCTTCATCGAGAGCCCGAGCTGCAACGCGTATTCGACCGAGGACGTCGCAAAGGGCGGCAACGGGTATCTCCCGATCACGCTGCAGTACCGGCCCTACACGGCGGACACCGCGCGCGAGGTCTCGATCGCCGGCGGCGACTGGCGCGAGAGCTTCACGAACCGCAGCTACCGCGGCAAGACGAACACCGCCTACAACGAGGCCGACCTCGACAACATCCTCGACGCGCGCCGCGCGATGGGCGGTAAGCCCGTGATCGTCTGCGCGCAGCTCAACAACCCGACCGTCGTGAAGGAGTTCGAGCGCGAGGTCGACGGGCTCATCGTGGAGTTCGGCGTCTCGCGCGAGGCCGTGCTCGACGTCGTGTTCGGCGCGTTCGAGCCGACGGGCCGCCTGCCGATCCAGATGCCGAAGGACATGGAGACCGTCGAGGCGCAGTGCGAGGACAAGGCCCTCGACATGGAGCCGCACGTCGATGAGATGGGCAACGCCTACGACTACGGCTTCGGGCTGAACTTCTCCGGGAAGATCGAGGGCTGAACTGGTTTTTCCTGAAAGCAAAAACGCAGCGCTGAAAATGCGCCGCAGGGATCCTGTATCATCAAACTTCTCCGGGTTTCCGGGGAAGTTTGATTATGGGGCCTGTCCGCGGGCCGAACGCGAAAACCGCCGGCAAGCTTTCACTTTGTGCTGTGAGACGCAGTATCCTTCGGGCAGAAAGAGGCAGGGCTTGGGAGGACGGCAAAACGTGTAACGGCGGATACCGTGTGCATCCAAAGCCCAGCGGATCTCGCACCGCGTCGGTATTCAAAGCGGAGGACGCGGCCGTCTAAACGGTTAAAAAACAAAATATATTCGGATGATTCAAAGGAGAGGGACCGCATGAAAAAGGGGATCGCGTTGGTTTTGGCAGCGGCGGTCATGCTGGCGCTCGCCGGATGCGGCGGGAGGAGCATGGACGAGATCATCGCGCACGAGCCGAGCATCGTCGGCACGGTCGAAGAGGCGCGGGAACGTTCGATCTTGGTCGCGAACGGGACCGGGGAATACTGGGTCTCGCTGGATGTGGAGAACAAAGACAGCATGACGCATTTCCGCGTCGGGGACGAAGTCGTCGTGTACTATGACGGCAATGTCGCGGAAAGCGACGCGATGCAGATCCAGACCGTGTATGCGATCACGCTGCGCACGCCCGCAGACCGGGCTGAAAGCGGGCTGCCCTGACTTTCGGCGGCAAGGCGGTGATCGTC
>CANQIG010000016.1 GCA_947623765.1 uncultured Clostridia bacterium
TTCGGCACGAACGAGCTTAACTTCTGTGTTCGGGATGGGAACAGGTGGACCCTCGTCGTAATCAACACCAACTCTTTGTCGGCCTTTACCGACTCGCCATCTCTCGACGGCTTGATAAGTATACCACAAAGCGGAGGCGTTTGCAAGTACTTTTTCAAAAAAAGTTTCGGGAATTTTGAAAAACCGTAGATTTAGCGACAAAACGTGGAGACGCCACAAGATGCGGCTATGCCTCCGGCGCATTATCGCCGTCTTCCGAGGCCGGAGCCACGTCCCCGCGGCCCGCGCCGCCCTCTTCAAGGGTGCTTTCCGGCGCGCCGTCCGTCCCACCTTCGCCGCCGTCCTCGGGCTCCGGCGTTTCCTCCGGGTGCTCGAGCGCGTAGCTGCCGTCGATCACCGACGCCCAGAGCGCGCAGGCGGTGTCGTTCCAGAGCAGGCACGTCGACTCCGGGTCGGCGCAGTATTCCATCGGCAGGGAGCCGTCCGGGCAGAGCTGGTCGAGATCGAGGTAGGTGCAGCTCGGGTTGCCGTCGCAGAACGCCCGCAAGTACAGATTGAACGTCGCGATGGAGGTGTTCGAGAGCCCGTCGTACTCGATCGCGCCGATCAGCGGCGTGATCGGCATGACGACGATCTCCAGTTCGGGCTGCGAGGTCAGGATCGCGGAGAGGACCATCTGCGCGTAATCCTTCGCGTAGTATTCGTCCATCTCGCGGATGTCGGAGACGCCGAGCTGGATATAGAGCTTCTTCGCGCCGGTGCGCAGCAGCGCCTCGATCAGCGAGACCGCGCGGTTGTCGAGGACGAGATTCAGCGGCCCGCCGGTCGGCTCGTTGTAGATGTCGAGCCACGAATAGCCGCTCGCGGTCAGAAAGTGCGCGTTCGCGAACGCATGGCCGGTGCGCTGCACGTAGTCCTCGAGCTGCCTCGTGAGATCGTCGCCGACGACGAGCGTGTCCTCGAATTCCTCGGGCGTCCGAACGCCCGCCGAAAGGGAGGGGTTTGCCGTGGCGACGGGCCGCATGGTGGAGAAGAATTCCGGCTCCTCCACGATACGGCCCGCCGCGCCGTAGCCGTCGCCGCGTTCGGCGGTGCTGTACGCGTGCAGGAGCGCCGCGATCCCGCCCGCCGCGAACAGGACGAGCACGGCGGTGAGGAACGGGATCAGATTCGGCCCGCTTTTTTTCCGCTTTTTTTCGGAGGGCCGTCTTTTGCCGTCCCGGTCCTTTGCCATCCGCCCGCCCCCTTTCGCGGCTTTTTATCCTTCTATTGTAGCAGACTTTCCCGGAAAAGTCCACCCCTCTTTTTCCCGAACAGGCGCGAAGGACGGGGCCGCCCGGAAGCGGTCCCGCCCTTCGGCGAAAAAACAACAAAAGGAGGGGAAAGAGCAAAGATAAGATCAGCCGATCACGCGCTTGCCGTCGATGAACACGGCGCTCGGCGCGCTCGCGACCTCGAGGAAGTCGCCTTCCATGACGACGATGTCCGCGTCCTTGCCGACCTCAAGCGAGCCGGCGCGGTCCGCGACGCCGACGTGCTCCGCCGCATGGATCGTGATCGCCTGCAGCGCGTCGAACGGCTTCATGCCGGACTTCACGGCGAGCGCGGCGCAGAGCGGCAGGTAGTTCTCCGGGATGACCGGGGAGTCCGTGATGATGCAGACGTGGCAGCCCGCGTTCGCGAGAACGCCCGGCGTCGCAAACGTCTTGTTGCGCAGCTCGAACTTCGTGGCGTGGGTCAGCGACGGGCCGACGGCGAGCGGATAGCCCTCTTCCTTGAGCTGCTCCGCGATGAGATGGCCCTCGGTGACGTGCTCCAGCGTCAGCTTCACGCCGAATTCCTTCGCGATGCGGATCGCCGTGAAGATGTCGTTCGCCTGATGCGCATGGGCCTTCAGCGGCACTTCACCCCGCAGGACCGGCTGCAGCGCCTCCATCTTCATGTCGAACGCGGGGCGCTTCGTGGGATCGTCCTTCGCGGCGGCGAGCTTTTCGCCGTACTCCTTTGCCTTCATCAGCGATTCGCGGAGCTTCGCGGCGGTCGCCATGCGGGAGGCGTTGTTCTTGTCGCGGTAGCAGCGCTTCGGGTTCTCGCCGAACGCGCACTTCATCGCGACGAACGGGTCGATCACCATATCGTCGACGCGGTTGCCGAACGTCTTCATCGCGAGGAACTGTCCGCCGAGGACGTTCGCGGAGCCCGGGCCGGTGCAGACCGTCGTCACGCCGGCGGCGAGCGCCTCGTGGAACGTCGGGTCGGTCGGCTCGATGCCGTCGATGCCGCGGATGTGCGGCGTGAGGATGTCGGTCATCTCGTTGACGTCGATCCCCTCAAAGCCGATGCCGCTGCCCTCGAGGCCGATGTGGCAGTGCGCGTCGATGAACCCGGGATAGATGTTCTGCCCGGCGGCGTCGAAGACCTCCGCGCCGTCGGCGGGAAGATCGTTCCCCATGGCCGCGATCTTGCCGTCCTTCACCAGGATGTCGACGCTCTGCGCGTCGGGATGGACGCCGTCAAACACACGGCCGTTTCGGATCAATAGCATTGCAGAATACCTCCAAAAGGTGGATTTTGGGACCCGCGCGGCGGGTCCAATTTATTTGCCGGAGCGCCTCGATCCCGAAAATCCAGCCCAAAGGCAGGCTATTCGGAGAGGACCTTGGAGCTCTTGAGCGCTTTATACAGGGCGATCGAGAGCGGCACGGAGAGCACCACCGCGAGGACCGCGTTCACGGTGCTCGTCAGGAGACGCGTCGTCTGCGCCAGCGCCGCGACCTCGGGCGCGTTGCCGAGCAGCAGCGTCTCGATGAAGTTTTTGCCGATGTACAGCACGATGTAGGTGAGGCTGCCGAGAACGCCCGCCGCGATGTAGCGCGGGACGTTCGGCTCCTCGAGGCGCGGGACACCGCCGGAGAGCTTCCCCCGGTGCGCGACGAGCCCGCAGACGAACGCCAGCAGGAATTTGAACGCAAACGTGAACGGCGCGTCCGCGATGTACGCCGGGTTCATCATGTCGTACAGGCCGCCGCCGATGCCCGCGGCCAGCCCGCCGCCGACCGGCCCGGCGACGAAGCCCGCGAGCAGGCAGAGCACGTTGCCGAGGTGGATGCGCGTCACGTTGCCGACCGCGACGGGGATCGGGAAGCTGAGATAGTTCCCGGCAAAGACGAGCGCGGCGAGAAGCCCGACGGTCACGATGCGAAGAATGGATTTGCGGTTTTTCATCGGAGATTACCCCTTCATAAGTGGATTCGGAATTCCTTATGAAGCAGTATAGCACCGTCTGGCCTTCTGGAAAATACCCAGTTTGAGAAAGTTTTTTAATACCAGATCGGACTTCCCCCAAAACCGCGCCGAAGGCGCCGCCCGTCTTCTATATCATAAGACAAAAAAGGACAAAATGCAAGTCCCGCGCGGTGTTTTCCGCGCCGTGAGTGCTTTCGGGCATGAGTCAGGAGCACCGGCTTCGCCGATGCTTGTGCAGGCCGTGAAAGGGCCTGCTGCCGGCACAGCCGCATAGAGCGGTCTACCGCTTGCATTTCTCGTCACGCCGCCCAAAAACGGCCAATTCACTTTTCCCTGTGTTTTTTTGAGACGGCGAACCGCGCACGTTTTCTTCCGCGTTTCGCTCGATGCTCACCGCGAAAGCCGACAGTTAGGACCGCCGGCGAAGCCGGTGGATTGGGAAAGCCCTGAGCTGGGCCTGTTGTTGGCATGAACGGTCTACCGCTTGCATCCCTCGCCTTGCCGCCCAGAAAAGGGCAATTTCCTTTTCCTGAGGGTTTTTCACAGTGGCGAACCGCGCGAGGCTCCTTTTCCGTTTCGCTCGACGCTCACCGCGAAAGCTGACAAAAGAGGGGCCCTCGCGCGGGAAAGCCTCCCGCGCGGGAGCCCCTCTCGGTCCCGATGGGAAAGATCAGCCCTGGAACGGCACGACGCCCGCCACCGCGTCTGCGGCGGTGATGCGCTTGTCGCCGTCGTCGACGTCGATGAGGATGTACCGGTCGTTGCCCATGCCCATTTCCTTCATATAGGTGAGCTGGCGGAAGCCGTGGCGGGAGGTCATGCGCTCCACGAGGTCGTGGTTGTCCGCCTCCTTCATCGCCATGACGAGATCGACCGAAGCCTGGTCCGCCGCGAGGATGTCGACGGAAGCGAGGATGCCGACGTTCGGCGTGGTGACCGGCATGGCTTCCACGCCTTCGCAGTCGCACGAGACCGACATATTGCGCAGCACGTTGACATAGACGACGTGCCTGCCGAAGTGGTCGATCACGGACTTTGTGGACTCGGTGATCTTCTCCATGATCTCCTCTTTCGCGACGCCCCACATTTTGCCGTCGTGGCCGTGGATCATGCCCTTGCCGATGCGGCCGTCGGCGCAGCCGATGCCGATGTTCTTGTTGGAGCCGCCGAAGCCGCCGAGCGTATGGCCCTTGAAGTGCGTCAGCGTGATGAGGGAGTCGTACTCCGGGACGCTCTTGCCGACGCTCATCTCCGTGAACCACTTGCCGCCGCGGACCGGGAGCATGACGGTGCCGTGCTCGTCGCAGATGTCGACCGGCGCGAAGGTCCAGCCGTTGACCTCGAGCGTCTTCCGGTGGGCCTCGGTCGTGTAGCGGTCGCCGTCGTAATACGTGTTCGTCTCGATGATGGTCGCGTCCGGGGCTTCCTGTGCCATGAACGCTTTCACCCACGCGCTCGGGATGATGTTCGGGCCGTGGGGTTCGCCGGTGTGGAGCTTGATCGCCGTCTTGCCGCAGATGACGTCCTTCACCCGCTCGTAGACCTTCGCGAGGCCCGCCGCGGAGAGATCCCGCGTGAAATACACGATGCTCTCGTTGCCGGTGCGCTCCGAATAGGGGACGTACCGCTCGCCGCCGGTGGCGGCCGTTTTCTTTTCTGCCGTATTTTACACCTCTCCTGAAAGTATGCGGAAGCGCCGGTGCGGCGTTTCCTTTCTCCGGCTGACGCCGGCTGCCGACAAAAGACGCGCGTTATGCCTTGCGGCTCCACGTATCCGGGCTGAACAGCACCAGAAGCGGGAAGATCTCGAGGCGGCCGAGGAGCATATCCGCGCTGAGGACGAGCTTGGAAAAATCGCTGTAATGGCTGTAATTGCCCGTCGCGCCGACGAGCTCGAAGCCCGGCCCGATGTTGTTGAAGCAGGCGGTCACCGCCGAGAGATTGGTCCCGATGGAGTAGCCGTCCAGGGAAACGAGCATGAAGCTCAGCAGCACGATGACGCAGTATACCGCGAGGTACGCGTTGACGTTGTTCGTGATCTCGGGGTCCACGGCACGGCCGTCCATGCGGACGGTCTGCACGCGCCGCGGGTGCAGCACCCGCCGGACGGTCTGCTTTACGGTCTTGAGGAGCAGCAGCACGCGCGAGACCTTGAGGCCGCCGCCGGTGCTCCCGGCGCACGCCCCGATGTACATGAGGATGAGCAGGATGGACTTGGAGAACGCCGGCCACTGCTCGAAGTCCACCGTCCCGTAGCCGGTCGTCGTCATGATGCTCGAGACCTGGAACGCCGCGTGGTGCAGCGCCTCGCCGGGCGTCGCGTACATCCCGCTGATGTTCCACGCGATCAGGAGGATCGCCGAACCCGCGATCGCGAGGTAGAGCCGAAGCTCCTCGTTCTTCGCGACCTGCTTGAACTGCCGGAGCACCAGCAGGAAATAGATGCTGAAATTCACGCCGAAGAGCAGCATAAACACCGTGACGACGTTCTGCAGATACGGCGAATACCCGCCCATGCTGTCGTTTTTGACGGAAAAGCCGCCGGTCCCCGCCGTGCCGTAGGCGATGCAGAGGCTGTCGAAAAGGGGCATCCCGCCCGCGAGCAGGAAGAGCACGCAGAGCGCCGTCAGCGTGATATAGAGGCCGTAGAGGATGGCGGCGGTCTTGCGGAGCGTCGGCACGAGCTTGCCGACGGACGGCCCCGGGCTCTCCGCGCGCATCAGGTGCATCCCCGCGCCGGCGGTCTTTCTGGCCTGCGGGACCACCGCGAGCAGGAAGACGAGCATCCCCATGCCGCCGAGCCAGTGGGAAAAGCTCCGCCAGTAGAGGTGGCAGCGGGAGAGGGATTCCACGTCCGTGAGGATGGACGCGCCGGTCGTGGTGAAGCCGGAGATGATCTCAAAGAGCGCGTCGACGTAGCGCGGGATCTCCCCCGAGACGCGAAACGGCAGCGCGCCGCACAGGGACATGAGGATCCACGAGATGCCGGTCGCGGCGAAGCCCTCCTGCGCGTAGAACGTGCCGTTGTCCCCGCGCGCGAAGAACAGCAGCAGGGACCCCGCGAGGCACGCGATGAGCACGCTCCCCACGTAGGAGAGCGCGTTCAGGCGCTGCCCGTCGAAGACCGCGATCCCCGCCGGCACCAGCATGAAGAACGATGTAAGGAAAAGGGAAAGCCCCGTGATGCGGGCGATCATTTTGACGTTCATACGCCCGCTCCTTTACTCGAAAATGTCGTTGAACTGCAGGATCGGCGACTCGCGTCCGTTGATCACGATGACGGTGTCGTTCTTCTCGTAGTGCGCGTTGCCGTCCGGGATGACGGTCCTGCCCCGATGCGTGATGCAGGAGATCAGGATGTTCTTCTTGATATGGGAGTGCAGGTTCTTCAGCGGTTCGCCGATGAACCGCATCTTCTCGTTGACGACGAACTCCAGCGCCTCCACGCGGCCGTCCGCCACGCGGTGGAGCGTCACGGCGGCGCCGGCCTGGTTCTCCATCGCGCGGACATACTGCACGATGTGCGCGGAGCACGTCTCCTTCGGGCTGACGACGCTGCCGACCGAGAGATTTTCGAGGATGCCGGTAGACCCGATCCGGTCCACCTTCGTCGCGACGAGCGGCACGCCGAGCGTGCTGCCGTACATGGAGGTCAGGACGTTCTGCTCGTCGATGCCCGTCAGCGTGACGAGCGCGTCGGTCTCGGTGATGCCCTCGCGCACGAGCGCCTCCGGGGAAGCGCCGTCGTCCAGGATGATCGACGCCTCGGGGAGCATCGTCGCGAGCTGCGCCGCGCGCGCTTCGTCCCGCTCGATGATCTTCACGCGCACGCCGGAGAGCAGTAGCTGCTGGGTCAGATAATAGCTTACGCGCCCTCCGCCGATGAGCAGCGCGTGGCGGATCTTCCGCCGTGTCACCCCGATCCGCGTGAGCAGCAGGGAGAGGTTCGTCACCGGCGCGGTGACGTAGATGTGGTCGCCGGCAAGGAGCGTCGTCCCGCCCGTGGGGATGAACACCTCGTCCCCGCGGATGACGGCGCAGACGAGCACGTTGCAGTTCGGCCCGAGGACGCGCGGCAGATCCATCAGTTTGGTGTTCTGGAGCAGGCCGCCCTCGTTCACGAGGAGTTCGACGAGCTCGACGCGGCCCTTCGCGAAGGTCTCGCGCTTGAGGAAGCCCGGAAGCTGCAGCAGGCGGGAGATCTCCTCCGCGGCCTCCTTTTCCGGGTTGATGATGAGCGAGAGGCCGTAGTCCTCGCGCATCAGATAGAGCTGTTCGGTGTATTCCGGGCTGCGCACGCGCGCGATGGTGTGGACGGCCCCGTGCAGATTTTTTGCCGTGAGGCAGCAGAGCAGGTTGATCTCATCCGAGCCGGTGACCGCGATGAGGATGTCCGTGTGCTCGATCCCCGCCTCCTGCAGGACGGACATGGCCGCGCAGTTGCCCTCCACGGTCATGACGTCGATGTTCTGTATCTGGCGCTTCAATACATCTCCGCTGGAATCAATGGCGACGAGCTCATGGCCCTCCTCGGACAGGAGCCGCAAGAGCTCGAGCCCGACCTTGCCGTCGCCGGCGACGATGATCCGCATTGTAATCCCCTTGTCCTTCCCGTCCCCGCCCAACGGCGTTCTGGGACCTCGGCCGCATTTCGGCCTTTTCGCCGGAAGTTCGGCGGTTCTTTAAGTATACATCACAATCTCGAAAAAGTAAAGGCGGCTCCGCCCGAAAATCGGGCCCGGGCTAACTGAGGAGCGACGCGAGGACCGCGTTCGAGACGAGGAACCCTTCCGCCGTGAGGGAGACGCGTTCCGGCGAGCAGAGGATCAGCCGCGCCGGGAGCGTTTCCGCGCGGCGCAGAAGCTCGGAAAAGCGCGCCGCGCCGTCCGGAAAGCGCGCGGCGCACGCTGCACGCGAGAGCCCTTCTGCGAGCCGGAGCGCCAGCATCGCGTATTCGGAGAAGTTCCCGCCCGGGCCGTCGTCGACCGGCGCGTTCCCGGAGAGGAACGCGGCGAGGTCGCGCGGGTAGAAGAACCGCCGCCCCGAGAGAAAGGAATGTGCCGCCGGGCCGAGGCCGAGGTATTCCCCCGACCGCCAGTACTGCAGGTTGTGGCGGCTCTCAAAGCCGGGCCGCGCGAAGTTGCTGATCTCGTACTGCGCGTACCCCGCTTCGGCGAGGGCGCGCACGGCGAGGAGATACTGCTCCGCCGCGCCGTCGTCGTCCGGCAGGGAGAGCGTGTCCGCGCGCGCCGCAAACGGCGTGCCGGGCTCGATCTTAAGAAGATAGGCCGAAATGTGTTCCGGCGAGAGCGACGTGAGAAAATCGAGCGAGCGGCCGAGCGTTTCCCCGGTGGAGCCGGGCAGGCCGAGCATGAGGTCGAGGGAGAGGTTCCGGAACCCCGCGTCCCGGAGGAGCCAGACGGCCTCCGCTGCGGCGCGCGTCGTGTGCCGCCGCCCGAGGACGGCGAGTTCTCCGTCGTTCCCGGACTGGATCCCGAGCGAGACGCGGTTCACGCCGGAGGCAAAGAGCGCCCGCGCAAAGTCGTCCGTCACGTCGGCGGGGTTCGCCTCGGCGGTGATCTCCGCGCCGGGCGCGATCTCGAACGCAGCGCTTGCCGCCTCGAGCAGATGCATAAGGCGCGCCGCGCCGAAAAGGCTCGGCGTGCCGCCGCCGAAATAGACCGTGTGTACGTTCGGGCGGGAAAGCCGGCCGCCCCATTCCCGCAGACGGTCCCGAAGGGCGGCTTCGTACGCGTCCATCAGGGATTCTTCTGCCGGGAGGGAATAAAAATCGCAGTACGGGCATTTCTTCCGGCAGAACGGGATGTGCAGATAGAGTGAAAGCACGGCGCTCACCCGAAAAGACGCTTCAGGTTCTCGGTGGAGAGCGCGGGCTCGCTGTGCAGCGCGGCGAGCATCAGCTCGAGGTTTTCGTCGCTGTATTCCACCTGTTTCGTGTAATCCTTCGTGCAGACGATGCGGTCCCACTCGGTGAAATCCCCGGTGTCGCGCAGGACGTGCGCGTTCATCAGGCAGATGAACCAGACGGAGACGGCGCAGAATTTCACCCGCGCGGAGAGCCTGCCGTCCGTCACGCCGGGTGCAAAGTGGCGGTAGAGGAAATAGACGAGGAGGTTCTCAAAGCCGCCGTCGATCTCGTCGAGCTCCGCCTGCAGGCTCCCGTCCCGGAGAAGATGCACCGTTGCCGGCCAGGTGTCGTCGTAGGGTTCCATGTCCTCCATCACGGAGAGCAGCGTCTCGCGCGCGTCGAGCGCAGGGTCCGGCGCGCTGTCGGCGGGGTCGGGCGTCCCGAACTCGGCGCGCTGGATCGACGCGCCGAAATCGAGCAGCCGGTACATCCGCACGCGCAGCGGCAGGCTGCGGTCCTGCACGATGCGAAAGGCCGCGTCGCGCTCGCGGAAGATCGGCGGCTCCTCCACGTCTCCGGGCGGGCCGACGACGGACGTCGTGATGAAGGAGATCGGTTCTTTCTGCTCGAAGAGGAGCCGTGCGCCCTCCTCGCAGCAGAGCCCGATGCCCATCTCCATGTGGTCGCCGATCTGCTCGTAAAAGCGCGGGTGCTCGTGGCAGATCTCGCACAGGCCGTCCTCCCCGAGCTCGAACATCAGCTCGCAGAGGTTGTCCTCGGTGAGGAACGGGCAGCGGTCGCCGTCTGTCAACCGGAAGCACGCGCCGCCCTCGGGCAGGCGCTCCATGTGCTCGCGCAGCCGCTCGCCGAGCTGGCCCGGCATCTCCATATAATACGCCTCGGTGTCGGGGTCGATGTCGATCTCCCAGCCGGCGCAGCAGGTGTCGCTGCACGCGGCGGCGAGGCAGTGAAAGTCGTCGTAAAAGTTCGGTTTGATATATTTCATCGCGTTCTCGGTTCACCTCGAAAGGGTCGGTTGTGTTCCGCTCTCCCATTATACCGCCGGGGAGACGCCGTTGTCAACCGCGCGGTGAAAACCGACGTTTTTTTCTGCACCCCAAAAAAAGTTTACAGGAAATTTACCGGCGGCGGGGGAAAAAACATTGACTTTTTACGGGATCTTGGGTATGATAAAAGCGGAAAACAAAAGCGGCCTGGAGCGCCGGACCTCAAGGCCGCCGGCGGAAAGGATGAAACGTATATGAAAAGTCTCGACAAGCTGCTCATGATCATCGGGATCATCACGACGGTCCTCGCGATGGCGGCGACGATCGCGGCGGTTCTCACGGTGCTGAACCGCCAGAAGGAGGACGCGGAGCTGGAGGAGTACCTCGAGGGCGCGATCCAGTAACGGCGCGGCACACAACCGAAAATGCAAAATCCCGCAGGGCCCCTGCGGGATTTCGCGCTTTTTGCGGCTCAGTTCTTCGCCTTGGGCCTCGCGAGCAGCGCCGCGAGATACCCGAAGAACACCGCCGCGCCGATGCCCGCCGCGCCCGCGGTGAAGCCCCCGGTGAACGCCCCGAGGAGGCCGTCCTTTTTGACCGCCTCCCGGACGCCCTCGCTGAGCAGGTAGCCGAACCCCGAGAGCGGGATGGTGGCCCCTGCCCCGGCGTAATTCACGAGCGGGCCGTAGAGCCCGAGCGCCCCGAGGGCCACGCCCGCGGTCACATAGCAGACCATGATGCGGGCGGGCGTGAGCTTCGTGAGGTCGATGAGGAGCTGCCCTGCGGCGCAGATCAGCCCGCCGACCCAGAACGCGCGCAAATATTCCAAAACAAAAACCTCTTTTCCGTGGTCCTGCGGGTATTCTGCGCGGAATAGCGCGGATTATCCGGCGCAGACTATCGGAAAACGGCACGGAGGACGCAGTATGGAAGCAAAAGAAGCAAACGGAAAGAAAAAGCTGGCGTTTTTTGACACCAAGCCCTACGACCGCACCTGGTTCGAGCCGCTCTGCGCGGAGCACTACGAGGTGACGTTCTTCGAGGAAAAGCTGAACAGCCACACCGCGCGGTTCACGGAGGACTTCGACGCGGTGTGCGCGTTCGTCAACGACGACGTGAACGCGGCGGCCATCGGCCGCATGGTCGGAAACGGCGTGCGGATCCTCGCGATGCGTTGCGCCGGGTACAGCAACGTCGACCTGAAGGCCGCCGAGGGAAAGCTCACCGTCGCGCGCGTGCCGGCGTATTCGCCGCACGCCGTCGCGGAGCACACGATGGGGCTGCTCCTCACGCTGAACCGCCGCCTGCACCGCGCGTATATCCGTACGCGGGACTTCAATTTCAGCATCAACGGGCTGACGGGCATCGACCTCTACGGGAAGACCGTCGGCGTGGTCGGCACGGGAAAGATCGGCCGGGCGTTCATCGACATCTGCCGGGGGTTCGGGATGCGCGTCCTCGCGTATGACAAGTACCCGGCCGAGGAGGACATCGGCGCCGAGTACGTCTCCCTCGACCGGCTCTTCTCGGAGAGCGACGTGATCTCGCTGCACTGCCCGCTGACGGGCGAGACGCGCCACCTGCTGAACGCCGAGGCGTTCTCGAAAATGAAGCGCGGCGTCTACCTGCTGAACACCTCGCGCGGCGCGCTGATCGACTCCGCCGCGCTCCTCGACGCGCTGAACAGCGGGATCGTGCGCGGCGCGGGCCTCGATGTGTACGAGGAGGAGAGCGACTTCTTCTACGAGGACCTCTCCGACACCAACGTACGGGACGACACGCTGGCGCTGCTCGTCTCCCGGCCGAACGTGTTCCTCACGGCGCATCAGGCGTTTCTCACCGAGGAGGCGCTCCGGAACATCGCGGAGGAGACCGTCCGGAACCTCGACGACTTTTTCGCGGGGAGACCGCTCGAAAACGAGGTCCGGTATAAGGCGCGCGCCTGAAAAGACCAAATAAAAGCGGCGTCCCGCGGTTTGCAGCAGCGGGACGCCGCTTCGTCTTGTTTTTTCTCTCGAAACACGGAATGTCCGGCCCGGCGCGGGTTTACGGCCTGCAGAGCACGACGTCCGGGCCTTCTTCCAGAGGGATCTCCGGCTTTTGCCAGACGTACTTCGAGCGCCCGTCCGCCGCGAGGCCGCGCGCGCGGAGCGCCGCGCCGTCCGCCTGCGCGACGAAGGTGAGCTGGTGGTTCCGGATGCCGTGCGGGCCGTTATAGAAACGCTCGGTGACGCACCGCGTCTCCCGGATGGCGTCCTTCGTCTGGAAGCGCTCCCAGAGGAGGCGCGCGGCGGCGTCCGAGACCGACTCGTTGATCTTGACGGTCGCCTCCGGCAGGCGCGGGCCGTCCTCCGTTTTCTCATACAGCGCGTCCTCCCCCGCGGTGAGGAGCAGCGCGACGGAGAGCCGAAACGCGCCCTTCTGCGTCAGCAGATGGACGTCCGGGTCGAAGGTGACGAAGTTCTTCGCGAGACGTTCCGCGAGGGCGACGATGTGCTCGTTCGCACGGGATTTGTCGAATTTTTCGCAGCTCTCGCGCATCCGACGCAGCCGATCGCGGTGCTCGATCAGCGAGGAGACGACGGCGGAGAAGTTGTCCTTCGTGATGCGCACGCCCATGTCGTGCGTCTGGAGGAAGTTGGCGTTGTCCTCCTCCTGCCCGGGGATCGCGTCGAACACGGCGAGCGGCAGGTTGCACGCGAGCGCCTCGGAGACCGTGAGCCCGCCGGGCTTTGTGACGATGAGGTCGGAGGCGTGCATATAGCGTTCCACCTCCTGCGTGAAGCCGAGGAGCTTCGTCTTCTTCGGCGATTCGCGCATTTCCGCCTCGATTGTCTCATAGAGCTTTTTGTTGTTCCCGGTGATGATGATCATCTGGAGCTCGAGCGGCGATTTGGAGAGCGCGCGGTAGAGCGCGGCGATGTTCGTTACGCCCATGCTCCCCGCCATAAACAGGATCGTCGGGACGTCGGGCGAAAGGCCCATCTCGGCGAGCAGCGTCGCCTGGTCCTCCTTGTCGAAGAACACGTCGTGCACCGGGATGCCGAAGGGATGGATCGAGTCCTTCGGGATGCCGAGCGCGGTGAGCTCGCTCACCATGTCCCCGGAGGCGACGACGTACGCGTCCACCGCCGGGGCGATCCACGCTTTATGTACGCCGTAATCCGTCATGATGCAGATGAGCGGCACGGTGATCTTCCCGGATTCCTTGAGGCTCGAGACCATCTCCGTCGCGAACGGGTGCACGCTGATGACGACGTCCGGCGCGGCGTCGAGCAGATGCGGCAGAAGCTGCAGGCCGATCAGCTCCGTCGCGCGCGGCACGAAATCCCCGAGGATCGTGTCCTGGTTCGTCTTTTTGTAGAGCCTGCCGAAAAGCCCCGGGGTGCGCTTTGCCATGAAGAGGTAGCTGTCCACCACGGTCTTGTCGAGCACCTTGCCGATGCTCTTGAGAAAATCCATCTGGATGACGTCGTGCGGCGTCTCCTCCCGGATGTATTTTTCGAGCGCCGCTGCGGCCCGCAGATGGCCGCCTCCGGTCGCGCAGGTCAGGATCAGAATTCGCATATCTCTTCCCCTTTCTCACCTTGGTTCCGTGATTCCTCATAATCATAGCACATTTTTGAAAAAAATACCAGTCTTTTTCGCGGTTTGCAGTTTTTTTGCATGGGCGTTTCCAACTTGTGTCTTTACTTTTCCCCTTTTCTGTCGTATAATAGAAAACGGACCGCCGTCTGCGGCGGCTTTTGGGATGTTGGGAAAGGATGTGCCTGTTCTGTGAAAAAGGAAATGAAAAAGAATCATCATATGCCCTGCCGCGCGGCGGCGGGGATCCTCGCGCTGCTCCTGCTCGCAGGCGCGGCGGGCTGCCAGCAGACCACGGAAAGCGCTTCGGCTTCCGGGCCTTCCTCGACCGCAGTCTCTCAGCCGAAAAAGGACGGCTATCCGGAAGGGACTTCGGTGGACGGGATCGACATTTCCGGCTGCTCAGTGGAGGAGGCGATCGCGCTCTGCAAGCCGATGCTCGACGAGAAGATCCGTTCGCTCTCCGTCACGGTCAAGAATAAGACCGGGGAGCTTGAGATCACCGGCGAGGAGGTCGGCGTCTCCACGGACCGGCTGAGCGATTCGCTCACACAGCTGAAGGAAAAGAATACGCCCGGCGCTTATAAATTCGCCCTGCGCTCCGATCTGGACGCGATCAAGGCGATCCTGACGAACGGCGCCGCCGCGCTCGAGACCGAGGCGAAGGACGCCACGGTGGAGGGCTTTGACAGCGACGCGGGGGAGTTCCGCTTCACCCCGAGCGAAGACGGCGAAGCGGTGGATGTGGAAAAGACGGCGGCCGCCGTGCAGGACCTGTTCACCTCGGGCGGCGGGACGGTCGAGCCGGTGATGAAAGCGGTCCCGGCGGAGGTGACGGAGGACGATCTGCGGGAGAAGTTCGTCCGGCTCTCCGAGTACACGACGGAATCGACGAATACGGAAAACGGAAATTACAATATGGCGCTCGCGCTGGAATACGTGAACGGCACGGTGCTGCAGCCGGGGGATACGTTCTCCTATGAGGCGACCATCGGCAACTCCACCGACCCGGCGGGCGGCTGGAAGCAGGCCGGCGGGCTTTCCGGCGGCGCGATCGTGCAGATGTACGGCGGCGGGATCTGCCAGGCCTCCTCGACGATCTACGTCGCGGCGGTCAAGGCTGGGATGACGATCGTCGAGCGCAACGAGCACTCCAACCCCTCCACCTACATCCCGAAGGGGCTGGACGCCATGGTGAGCTACGGGGATTTCGACCTGCGGTTCACGAACGAGCTCGACAGCGCCGTGTACATCATGAGCTGGATGGACGGCACGACGCTGCACGTCGAGTTCTACGGCAAAAAGCAGGACGACTGGGACAGCATCGAGGTGTATTCCGAGGAGACCGGCACGACGCCTCCGCTGGACACCGTGAGCTATGTGGTTGACAACGGACTGGCGCAGGGCGAGGTCTCGGAGCCGAGCTCCGGGAATTACGGCTATACCGCAAGGGCATGGCGGGAGTACATCAAGGACGGTGTGACCGTGAAGACGGAGGAGCTCAGAAGCTCCGAATATCCCGCGACGGGAACGATCTACCGCGTCGGGCCGGGTACGGACATCAACGCGCTGCGGGCGACGCCCACCCCGCGGCCGACCAGTAATCCGTGGGGCAGCGTCGGCGGTGTCGGCGGCGGTACCGACGGCACGGTTTATCCGTGGGGCGGCGGATACTACCCCGGGATCGGAGAAAACAACCCGTGGGGCGGCGGCTCATGGGGCAGCGGCTCGTGGGGCGGCTCGATCACTCCGGATGATAACGGCGGGGCGACGCCTGCGCCGTGATGATCGGAACATCACCCCCTGCTCCCAAAGGGCAGGGGGATTTCCTCTTGAAGAAAGAGCGTGAAACTATGCAGGAGAATTTCGGCTATGTGCGCGTGGCGGCGGCGACGCCTGCCGTGCGTGTGGCGGACCCCGTGGGGAACGTGCGGGCGATCGAGGCGTGTATGATAGAAGCGGCGGCAAAGGGCGCGGCGGTCATCGCGTTCCCGGAGCTCGCCGTCACCGGTTATACCTGCGGCGATCTGTTCAAGGACCGCGCGCTGATGGCGGCGGCGGAGAAGAGCCTTTTCGATCTGATCGAGCGGACGAAGAACCTCGACATCCTCTGCGCCGTGGGGATGCCCGTGCCGTCGGGCGGGGCACTCTACAACTGCGCCGCCGTCTTCGCGAAGGGCAGGCTCCTCGGCCTGCCCGCAAAGCAGAACATCCCGGTCTATTC
>CANQIG010000017.1 GCA_947623765.1 uncultured Clostridia bacterium
GCCGCCGCGCCGGCCCACCAGAACAGCGGCGAACCGAGGACGGAGATCGTCCGCATCGCGCCGGGAATGCCGTCCGCGTCGTACTTGCCGTAGTACCAGACGACGCGGATGTCGAACGGCCACTGATACCACGGGGATTCAAACGTATGGGTCGCTTTGAGCGTGGAGTGGTAGTTGTACATATGGAACTGGTAGGCGAAGAAGCGGTCGACGATGTTGTAGCTGTTCCACGGGAGCGTCGTCAGCGGCAGGAAGGCCGCGAAGTACACGCCGAACGGGATCGCGATGAAGAACAGGACGCACCAGAGACAGAGCGTGATCGCTTTCTCTTTGAACCGGGCGACGCGCATCCCGACGGACTTGTCGCGGTTCTGCACGACCGCGCGGTAGGTGAAGCCGAGCTTTCCAAAATAGAGGACCGCGAGGCCGACCGCGCCGTAGGCGACCGTCCACTTGGAGGCGACGCCGAGGCCCATGAAGAGGCCGCTGAAAAACAGCGGGACGTGCGTCTTTTTCCAGCCGTCGCGCAGGATGTCGCTCTGCAGGAACACGACCATGGCGTCGTACATCAAAAGGATGAAGAAGACCGCGTAGGTGTCGATCGTCGTGATGCGCGTCTGCGTGTAGTGCATGAAGTCGAACGCCATGAGGAACGTGCCGGTCGCGGAGAGAAACGTGGAGCCGAACAGGCGCTTCAAAAGGTGATAGAGGATCGGCAGCATCAGCACGCCGAAGAGCGTCCCCATGAACCGCCAGCCGAACGGGCTCATCCCGAAGATGCGGATGCCCAGCGAGATGATGAGCTTCCCGAGCGTCGGGTGGGTGTTCTCGTAGGGCTCGAGCCCGAGGATGTGTTCATACGCCGTGCGCGCATGGTAGATCTCGTCGAAGTACATGGAGTGCATATACGACGGGTAGAGCGGGACAGCGTCCTGCTCGTCGACGAGCGCGGAACCGTCCACGGAACCGCCCGCCGTGGATTGCGTCAGGAAAACAAATCCCGAGCCGTCCGCGCGTTTCAGCGCGAGCTCGTTCAGCGTCAGGTCGTCGCACGTCGATGTGATCCGGACGTACCGTCCCGCGTCCCGGAGACGGAGCGTCTGCCAGGTGTAGACCTCCCCGTCGGTGTTCTCCAGCGCGGACCTCCAGGTCTCGAGGTCGTCGGAGACCTCCAGCCGGAACGCGTGTCCGACGCGCGCGGCGTAGTGCATCTGATCGGGCGCGATGCCCGGCAGGAAATACGCTTCGGTGTACGCGCCGTCCGTCTCGAAGACCGCATAGTCGCCGTTGTTCGGCGTCCAGGAGGTGTTTGCCGTCTCGTGCGCGCCGAGCGCGGTGAACGCGAGAAACGCGTATGCGCCGGTGATGACGAGGGCGGTGAGCACGTCCGGGAGGCGGAGCTTCACGTCGCGGTTCTGTTCGGTCAGCAGGACCTTCGGCGCGGCGGAAGCGGCGCGCGGCTTCGTGGCGGGCGCGGTGCTCCCCGGCGCGGCGGCCGTCGCAAAGAGCGGCGCGGGCGCTTTCTTCGCGAGGAAGACGCGCCAGACGGTGTACATGGTATAGCCGTAGGCGAGGATATGCCCCATGGAGAGGGCCAAAAGCTGCGGCGAGGTGGGCTCGATGTAGGCGTTATTCAGGTACAGCACATAGGCGACGTTCAGGAAATGGAGCAGGGACGTGAACGCAAAGCTCAGGAGAAAGCGCTTTTCGCGCGTGAAGATGTAAACGAGGAGCAGGGAGAGCAGCACCGGAAAGAGGTAGCGCTCGTGCATCTTGACGCAGAAGATGAACACGGTGAACATCAGGACCACCGGCACGGCGAAGACGGATTCGTCCCGCTTCGAGCGCAGGCAGAGCCATGCAGCGAGGATCACCGCGAGCGGCACGCCGAACTGGAGCCACAGGCTGTGCTCCGGCAGCGCGCCCCAGTTCAGGCCGAAGAGGCACCAGAGATTGTACGCGTTGATGGTGAAGTAGGAGTAATAGTCCATCGTCCCCATGTAGAGGGAGACGAGCATATTGAAGTTGCCGTTTTTCACGAACGGCAGCGCGAGGAGGAGCGCCGTGCCCGTCCCAAGGAGCACGCCGAGGATCAGGTTTTTCCAGTCGCGGCGGCGAATGACCCAGAGCAGCAGCACCGGCGCGAAGATCAGCATCTGGGGCTTTGAGAGCACGCCGAAGCCGTACACGACGGCCGCGAGGGGCTCGAAATGCTTCCAGAGCAGCAGGACGCAGAGGAGCAGGAGCATCGCGCAGAAGCTGTCCGACTGCCCCCAGACCGCCGAGTTGATGATGACCGCCGGGCAGAACGCGTACGCCCCCGAGACAAAGAGCGCGCCGTTTTCCCCGAGACGGCGCCGGGAAAGCACCCAGAGCACCGCGGCGCAGACAAGGTCCGAGAGGATCGGCGCCATCTTGATGAGGAGCGTGTAGGACTGTGCGTTCGGGCTGGTCTGCAGGAAGTGCCGCACGCCCTCCACGAGATAGAGCACGTAGAGGTATCCGGGGGGGTAGTCGATGAAGAAGTCGCTGTAATACATCTCCCCAAAGCCGATCTCGTGGGTGTACATCGACCACGCCTTGAAGCACGCGATGTCGGTGTCGAACCCGTTATAGGAGTACCCCAGCACCAAACGGAGGACCAGCGCCGCCGCGAGCAGCAGGCAGAAGCACGAGATCGGAACGGCTTTGGAGGCGGCCGGGCCGTGTTCTCCCTCCCGCACGGGGATGCGCGCGGCAAGGAACAGGACCGCCGCGAAAAAGACCAGGGAACAGAGAATTTGTGTCGTCATGGGGAACCCTCTTTTTTGAAAAATACCGCGGAAATACCGCAGAAGCACTTGACCGCGGGAAAAATATCGTGTAAGCTAGAGTTGCGGGCCCGAATGGAGCCGGGAGATCAGAAACTGCCGCCCACCTTTTCTGAAGAAAAGGTGGGATCAAAAGACTTTTACGTCGCGTTGCCGTTCGCTCCGCGAACTGCGCCTGTACGGTCGGCGGGCGTTGCCCCCGCGCCGGAAGTCTGGTCTATTTGGCGAGCCCGCCCCCCGCTTCCCGCGAGCGGGCGCGTGGCAAACGAAAGCGGCTCTGCCGCCCACCTTTTCCGAAAGAAAAAGTGGGACCAAAAGACTTTTACGCCGCGTTGCCGTTCGCTCCGCGAACTGTGCCGGTACGGTCGGCGGGTGTTGCCCCCGCGCCGGAAGTCTGGTCTATTTGGCGAGCCCGCCCCCGCTTCCCGCGATCGGACGCGTGGCAAACGAAAGCGGCTCTGGCGTAAAACCGGGCGGGCGAATAGAAATCTGGTTAATAACTGACAGCCTTACAGTTATTATACCACATAGAAATTGGCAATTCAATCCGTTTTCACTCGAATTGATCTTTGGGAAGGAAGGAAAAGCATGAAATTTGAAAAGCTGCACGAAAACCCGGCGATCCTCCATGTGGGGACCTGCCCGCCGCGAAGCTACTATCTTCCGGCATCGCCCGAGGGAGCGCCGCGCGTGATCTCCCTCAACGGCACGTGGTCGTTCCGTTACTACGATTCGTTCCTCGACGTCTTCCCGGGCGGGCTCGAGGAAGGCGTCGGCTTCGACGAGGACGACATGGACGAGATCGAGGTGCCGTCCTGCTGGCAGAATGCGGGCTACGACCGCCACCAGTACACGAACGTCAACTATCCGATTCCCTACGACCCGCCCTACGTCCCGGATCAGAACCCCTGCGGGCTATACCTCCGCACGTTCGAGGTCACGCCCGAAATGGCGGCGCAGCGCACGTTTTTGAACTTCGAGGGCGTCGATTCCTGCCTCTACCTCTGGGTGAACGAGACGTTCGCCGGGTACAGCCAGGTCTCCCATTCGACGAGCGAATTTGAGATCACCGATCTCCTCCGCGAGGGCGAGAACTCCGTCGCGGTGCTCGTGCTCAAGTGGTGCGACGGCACCTACCTCGAGGACCAGGACAAGCTGCGCATGAGCGGTATTTTCCGCGACGTGTACCTCCTCAGCCGCCCGCAGGCGCACATCCGGGATTACTTTGTAAAGCCCGTACTCGCGCCCGATTTCTCCACTGCCGAGCTCAAGGTGGAGCTGGAGCTCTCCGGCGCGCCGGATGTCTCCGCCGAGCTTTACGCGCCGAACGGCGCGCTCGTCGACCAGTGCGCGGGCGAGATCGCTTTCCGCGTTGCCGCCCCGGTGCTCTGGAACGCCGAGCACCCCGAGCAGTACACCCTGCGTCTCCTCACGCCGGGCGAGGTCATCGAGCAGAAGGTCGGCTTCACGAAGATCGAGATCCGAGACGGCGTGCTGCTTTTCAATGGTGTGCCGATCAAGCTGCGCGGCGTCAACCGCCACGACAGCGACCCCGTCACCGGCTATACGATCAGCCGCGAGCAGGCGAAGCGCGACCTGTTCCTCATGAAGCAGCACAACATCAACGCGATCCGCACGAGCCATTACCCGAATGCCCCGTGGTTCCCGCAGCTCTGCAGCGAGTACGGTTTCTACCTCATCGCCGAGGCAGACGTCGAGGGCCACGGCGCGGCGACGCAGAGCGGCGGGTACAGCATGGACGAGTACGCCGCGAACGCGCTGAACCCGATCTTCGACGAGGCCATCGTCGACCGCGTGCAGCGCAGCGTCATCCGCGACAAGAACAACGCCTGCGTCCTGATGTGGTCCTACGGCAACGAGACCGGCTGGGGTCCGTGCTTTGAGCGCGCCGGCAAGTGGGTCCACAGCTACGACCCTGCGCGCCTTACGCACTACGAAAACACCTACTACAACGCCTGCGGCCACCAGAACGACCTCTCCGACATGGACGTCACGAGCCGGATGTACCCTGCCCCGGCGTGGATCGACAGCTATTTCGCCGACCCGAGCAACACGCAGCCGCTCGTGCTCTGCGAATACATCCACGCGATGGGCAACGGTCCCGGGGACGCCGAAACGTACCAGCAGCAGATCATGAAATACGACCGCTTCATGGGCGGCTTCGTCTGGGAATGGTGCGACCACGCGGTCTACGGCGGCACAACGCCCGACAACCGCGACATCTTCCGCTACGGCGGGGACTTCGGCGAGTTCCCGCACGACGGCAATTTCTGCATGGACGGCCTCGTCTGGCCGGACCGCACGCCCCACACCGGCCTGCTGGAATATAAGAACGTGATCCGCCCTGTCCGCGCGAAGCTGCTCTGTGCCGACCCGGTCCGCGTCGAGCTCAAAAACTGGCGTGACTTCACCTCGACCTCGGAATATCTGATCCTCTCGTGGGAGGTCCAGCAGGACGGCGACACCGTCGCGTGCGGCGTCGTCGAGGAGATCGACATCGCCCCGCATGAGACCGGCGTGCTCGAGCTGCCCGTCTCCGCGCCGACGGAGGGCACGGTCACCGTGCTGCTCCAGTACAGCGCGAAGAAGGAGGACGGCGCGTTCTTCCCGAAGGGCCATGCACTCGGCTTCGACCAGCTCATCGTCTCCGAGCGAAAGTATGTCCCGGAGGCCCTTGTCCCCGGCAGCGTGCGCGTCGAAGAGGACGCGCGGACCGTCGTCGTCTCCGCGGACGCGTTCCGCTATGTGTTCGACAAGACGACCGGCCTTTTCTCCTCGATGACGAAACACAACGTGCCCGTGCTCACCCGCCCGATGACGTGGAACGTCTGGCGCGCGCCGACCGACAACGACCGGAACGTCCGCATGAAGTGGGAGGCCGCGGGCTACGACCGCCCGATGGCGAAGGTCTACGAGGTCTCGGCGAATGTGGAGGACGGGCTCGCGGTGATCGCGGCGAAGCTTTCCCTCGCGGGCGTGTGGCGCAGACCGTTCCTCCATCTCGACGCGAAGTTCACCGTCGACGCGAATGGCCGCGTCAATGCACAGATCGAGGCGCAGCGCGACCCGGCAAGGCCGTTCCTGCCGCGCTTCGGCGTGCGGCTCTTCCTGCCGAAGTCGTTCGACATGGCGGAGTATTTCGGCTATGGACCGTATGAATCGTACCTCGACAAGCACCGCGCGTCGTACCTAGGCCGGTTCGCGCAGAAGGTCGACGACCTCTACGAGGACTACATCAAGCCGCAGGAAAACGGCAGCCACTGCGGCTGCTCCGAGGTCTCCGTCACCGACGGCGCGAGCGCCGTGACGTTTACGGGCGAAGGGCTCTCCTTCAACCTCTCGCGTTACACGCAGGAGGAGCTCGGCGCGAAAGCGCACAACTTCGAGCTCGAAGAAGCGCCGGATTCCGTCCTCTGCGTCGATTACAAGATGAGCGGCGTCGGCTCGAACAGCTGCGGCCCGGAGCTCGCGGAGGAAATGCAGCTCAAAGAGGAGCGGTTCACCTTCGCGTTCGACCTGGATCTCGAATAAGCGAAATCAATTTGAATAAGCGAAATCAATTCGAGATTCCCGCTTGACAGAAAAAGAACTATATAGTATAATCCTATTCAGGAGGAATTGAATTGAAGACGCAGGGCGGCTTTCTGATCTCGCAGATCAAGCACATCAGCGACCGCGTTTGGGGACGGGTGCTGCGCAGCACCGGCACGGATGCGTTCAACGGGGCGCAGGGCAAGCTGCTCTACGTGCTCTGGGAGGAGGACGGCATCTCGGCGGCGGAGCTCGCAAAGCGCGCCGGCCTCGCGCCGACGACGCTCACCACGATGCTCGACCGCATGGAGCGCGCGGGCCTCGTTAGGCGCGTCCCGCACGAGACGGACCGCCGCCGCGTGCGGCTCTGCCTGACCGACCGCGCGAAGGCGCTGCGGTCGGAGAGCGCCGCGCAGTCCGACCGCATGACCGAGATCTACTACCGCGGGTTTACGGAGGATGAGGTCGACGCGTTCGAGCGGTATCTCGCACGCGTGCTTCAAAATCTCCGGGACGCGGAGCGGGAAGCCCTCGCGCATTCCTCCGGAAAGGATGGATCTGAATGACAAAAATTTCCGTACCGATCTCGAACGACTACTGCCCGCAGACGCTGTTCCTCTACGGGACGTACGGCGCGGACGGGGAGCCGAGCTTCGGCCTCTTTTGCTGGGCCTCGTGGTGTTGGCACGACGGGCAGCTCTGCTTCATGGCGGCGATCGGCGAGCCGAAAAATACGCAGGACCGCATCCGCGCGAACGGCGTCTTTTCGGCGAATCTCGTGACGGAAGACCTCCTGCCGTTTGCAGACCGGATGGGGAATCTCTCCGGGCGAAACGGCGGGAAGCGGGACGTCGCCCCCTTGGTCGAAAAGGGGCGCGTGCTCGACGTGCCGCTCCTTACGGAGAGCCCCGTGAACTTCGAGCTCGAGGTCTTCCAGACCGTGGAGCTCGGGGAGGGGAGCGTGCTGTTCCTCTGCCGCATCCGAAACGTCCTGCACAGTGAAGCCCTTGAGAACGGCGCGCAAAGCCCGGATGCGCGGCTCGCGGCGATCCGCCCCGTCTCCACGACGAACGAGATGTATTACGGCTGGAACGGCGCGCCGCTCGGCGCGTGGGGCGAGCCGGGGAAAACGCCCGGCTGAGCGAAAAAACGAAACCGAACGCAGGCGGGGCGCCCTTTTGGACGCTCCGCCAAACTTTTGCCGTTTCGCCCTTGCAAAGTCCGCAAATTTCACCTATAATAAACGCATGGAAATCTTTTGTTCTGGGAGGCGTTTTTTATGCGCATCGAAAAGCTGTCGCCCGCGTTCAAGGACTACCTTTGGGGCGGGACAAAGCTGCGCGACGTATACGGGAAGGACTGCGATTTCGAGAAGATCGCGGAGAGCTGGGAGCTCTCGACGCACCCGGCGGGCCAGAGCCGCATCACCGGCGGCCCGTTCGACGGAATGACGCTCGGGGACTACATCGAAACGCTCGGGCGGGACGTCCTCGGCGAGAACGCGAAGAAATTCGACCGGTTCCCCGTGCTCATCAAGTTCATCGACGCGAAGGAGCCGCTCTCCGTGCAGGTGCACCCGAGCGACGCTTACGCCCTCGAACACGAGGGCGAATACGGGAAGACCGAGATGTGGTACGTCGTCGACGCGGAGCCCGGCGCGTCGCTCTACTTCGGCGTGGAAAAGGAGATGACGAAAGATGAGTTCCGCCGCCGCATCGCCGAAAACACGCTGACCGAGGCGCTGCACAGAGCGCCGGTGGGGCGCGGCGACGTGTTCTTCATCGAGTCCGGGACCGTCCACGCGATCGGCGCGGGGATCCTCGTCTGCGAGATCCAGCAGAACTCCAACACGACGTATCGCGTCTACGATTATGGCCGCGTCGGCGCGGACGGCAAGCCGCGCGAGCTGCACATCGAAAAGGCGGTCGCGGTCTCGAAGCTCACGCCGAGCGACACCTCCGCCGCCCGGCACGCCCCGGAGAAGGTCCCCGGCGGCCAAAAGACGCTGCTCGCATCGTGCCGTTATTTCACGACGGAAAAGTACGAGATCGACGGCACGGTTTTCCTCGAAGCGGGGGAGAAGTCCTTCCTCTCCGTCGTGCTCACCGAGGGCGAGGCCAAGATCGCCGGGCCGGAGAACACCGTGCGGATGAACGCCGCAGAGAGCGTCTTCGTCCCCGCAGGAACGGGGACCGTGAAGATCACAGGAAAATGCACCGCCGTCGTGACGGCGGTCTGAAAAGAACGCAGGAGGGTTTGCCATGTATGATGCGGAACACAGGCCGGAAACCGAGACCGGCGAAACGCTGGAGGAAGAGGATATGGTGCGCGGCGGGATCGTGCTGCTCGGCGAGCCGATGGGCCTTTTCATCGCGGAGGAGACCGGCGCGCTCGACGAGGTGACACATTTTTCGATGTCGACCGCCGGCGCGGAGCTGAACGTCGCGGTCGGGCTCGCGCGCCTCGGGCACCGCGCGCTCTACTGCACGCGCCTCGGCGACGACCCCGTCGGACGGCGCATCACGAAGATGATGGAGAAAAACGGCATTTCGACGGACCTCGTGCAGGTCACGGACGAAGCGCCGACGGGCGTCATGCTCAAGAGCAAGACGGAAAACGGCGACCCGGACATCGCCTACTTTAGAAAGGGCAGCGCCGCGTCGCGGATCACCACCCACGACGTGGACAAGCTCGACCTCTTCGGCTGCGACTTCCTCCACGTGACGGGCATCTTCCCGGCGGTCTCGAAAAATGCGCTGGAGGCGGCGAAGCGCCTGATCTCCCGCGCGCGTGCGCTCGATATGTTCATCTCGTTCGATCCGAACCTGCGCCCGCAGCTCTGGGAGAGCGAGGCCGAGATGCGCCGCACGCTCAATGCCCTCGCTGTGGACGCGGACCTCGTGCTCCCCGGCATCTCCGAGGGCAAGCTCCTCACCAAGGGCGAAACGCCCGAGGAGATCGCCGCGTACTACCATGAGCGCGGCGTCGGGAGCGTCGTCGTGAAGCTCGGCGACAAGGGCGCGTTCTGGTCGTCGTCCGACGGGGAAAACGGCTATGTCCCGGCGTTTCGTGTGGAGCACATCGTCGACACGGTCGGCGCGGGCGACGGCTTTGCGGCGGGCGTGATCAGCGCCGTCGCAGAGGGCCTCTCCCTGCGGGAGGCGACGGTGCGCGGCGCGGCGATCGGCGCGATCCAGCTCACGAGCGAAAGCGACAACGAGGGCCTGCCGACGCGGGACCGGCTCGAGGCCGTCCTGCAGGCGGGGCACGTCTGAGGAGGCGCGGGAATGGCAAAGCCGGAGACCGTCGTCCTGACGAATATGTGCATGGTCACGGACGGCAGAGGAAACGTATTGGTGCAGGATCGGAACGACCCCGGTTGGCCGGGGATCGTCTTCCCCGGCGGGCACGTCGAGCCGGGCGAACCGTTCGTCGAGAGCGTTGTGCGCGAGGTCTACGAGGAGACGGGCATCACCGTCGAGGACCCGACGCTCTGCGGCGTGAAGCAGTTCCGTCTCGATTGGGGCGGGCGCTTCATCGTCCTGCTCTTCAAAGCCACGAAATACCATGGCGAACTGCGCGGCAGCAGCGAGGGCGAGGCGTTCTGGCTCCCGCGCGCCGAGCTGTTCGAGCGGAACACCGTCGAGACGCTCGCCGACATCGTGCAGGTGATGGAGAGCGACACGCTCTCCGAGGTCTTCTATCCCGAGGAAGGCGGGTGTCGTCTGCTGTGAGGACGGAATTTCTGAATGTCGACCGCCTCACCGACGGCGAGATCACCCTCCGGTGCGCGGAGAAAACGCCCGCCGACCCCCAAAAGGGCTTCGTCCCGGCGTATCACTTCGAGATTCTCGCGCCCTCCGGCGAAAAGGCCGGCGTGTGCGATCTTCGCCTCGGCTACACCGAAAGCCTCTATTACGGCGGCCACATCGGCTACACCGTCGACCCGCCGTTTCGCGGGAGCCACTACGTCGGGAAAGCCGTGAGGCTCCTCCTCGCGCTCGCGAAGCGCCACGGGATGGATCACCTCTTCATCACCTGTGTGCCGGAGAACGCCGCCTCGTATCGGACGTGCGTCTGGGCAGGCGGGCGGTACCTCGAGACCGCCGATCTCCCGGAGGACAACGATATGCGCGTCGAGGACGGAAAGACGCGGGTCTGCGTCTTCCGCTGGAACCTTTGAGGACGCGCTCCGGCGCGGAAAGGAAAAGCAGATGAAAACGCTGATTCGGTTTCTCCAAACGCTCGCTGTCTGCGCGCTGGTGGAGGTGCTCGGCCTCCTCGCGGTGGCGCGGTTCGTCCCCGGGGACGCGGGCTTTCTCACGACGTGCGTCCTCTTTTTCGCCGTCGATCCGCTCTTTGCGGCTGCCTATGGCGTTTACGCTGGGCGCGCGCCGCGCGAGCGCTGGTTCGTGCCGCTCACCGTCGGCGCGATGTACGTGCTCGGGACGTGGTTCGCGTTCAGCTTCGGCGAGACGGCGTTCTTCATTTACGGCGCGGCATATCTGCTCATCGGGCTCGTCGCGATGCTGATCTCCGCGTTTTTCGCGAAGCGGCGCGCCGCGCAAGACCGTTCCGACCCCGAATAGAAAAACCGCGCGGGAGACCGCGCCATGTACAAATAAGAAAACTGGAAAGGGGAACCTCTATGACACCGCACAACGCCGCGAACAAAGGCGACGTCGCGAAGACCGTCCTGATGCCCGGCGACCCGCTCAGGGCGCAGTTCATCGCGGAGACGTACCTCGAAAACCCGGTCTGCTTCAACGACGTGCGCGGGATGCTCGGCTACACCGGCACGTTCGAGGGCAAACCCGTCTCCGTCATGGGCAGCGGGATGGGCATCCCGTCCATCGGCATTTACAGCTACGAGCTGTTCCACTTCTACGACGTCGACGCGATCATCCGCGTCGGCACGGCGGGCGGCATCGGCGATGGCGTCAAGCTGCGCGACCTCGTGATCGGGCAGGGCGCGTGCACCGATTCCAACTACGCGAACCAGTTCGGCCTGCCGGGGACGTTCGCGCCGATCGCGGACTTCGGTCTGCTCGAAAAGGCCGTTTCTCTCGCGCGGGCGCGGAACGTGCCGTTCCACGTCGGGAACCTCGTCTCGTCCGATCTGTTCTACGGCGACGACCCGAACGGGACCGCCGCGTGGAAAAAGATGGGCGCGCTCGCCGTCGAGATGGAAGCCGCCGGGCTTTACATGAACGCCGCGCGCGCCGGGAAAAAGGCGCTTGCCATCGCGACGGTCTCCGACCTCATCTTCACCGGCGAGGAGACGACCGCCGAGGACCGCCAGACGACGTTCACTGACATGATCGAGATCGCGCTGCGCCTCGCGTAAAGGAGAAAGCCAATGACACGGGAAGAGATCTTGTCTCATGTGGACCATACGCTCCTCGGCGTTGCCGCGACGGAGCGGGAGATTCTGGAAATTGTCGAGGACGGCGTCCGTTTTCAAACGGCGAGCGTCTGCATCCCGCCGCGCTTTGTGCGCGCTGCAGCGGAAAAGAGCGCCGGGCGCGTCGCGATCTGCACGGTGATCGGGTTTCCGAACGGGTACAGCACGGCGCGTGCGAAGGCCGCGGAGATCGAAGACGCGGTCCGAAACGGCGCGGACGAGCTCGATACCGTGATCCCCGTCGGCGCGGTAAAGGCCGGGGACTTTGCTTCGGTGCTTGATGAACTGAAACTTCTGCGGGAAGCGGCGGGGGAGAAGATCCTTAAAGTCATCATCGAGACCTGCCTGCTCACCGACGACGAGAAAAAGCGCCTCTGCGAGGTCGTCGCGTCTTCCGGCGCGGACTACATCAAGACCTCCACCGGCTTTTCGACGGGCGGCGCGACGTTCGACGACGTGCGCCTGCTGCGCCGGTATTCCCCCGAAACCCTCAAAGTGAAGGCGGCAGGCGGCATCTCGGATTTTCGCGACGCGGAGGAATTCCTGCGCCTCGGCGCGGACCGTCTCGGGACCTCGCGCCTCGTAAAGCTCCTGAAGGGAAGCGGCGGCCATGCTGGATGAAACGACGCGGGACCGCCTCGCACAGGAAGCCCTGCAAAATAGAGAAAAAGCCTACGTCCCGTATTCCGGCTTTGCGGTCGGCGCGGCGCTCCTTGCGGAAAATGGAAGGATCTACGGCGGCGCGAACATCGAAAACGCCGCCTTCGGCCCGACGAACTGCGCCGAGCGCACCGCGCTTTTCAGCGCGGTCTTCGCGGGCGAGCGGCATTTCGCCGCAATCGCCGTCGCGGGCGGGAAAGCGGGGAATCCGATCTCCGATTTCTGCGCGCCCTGCGGCGTCTGTCGGCAGGTGATGCGCGAGTTCTGCGGCCCGGACTTCGAGATCTTCCTCGTCGGGCCGCATTCCGTGCGGCGTTACACCCTGTCCGAGCTGCTGCCGGAGAGCTTCGGCCCGGACGATCTGCGCTAGGAGGCGTTTCATGCGCGCATTTACGATGACGGACATCATCCGAAAGAAACGGCTCGGCGAAGCGCTCACCGACGCGGAGATCGACTTTGTCGTCTCCGGCGCGGTCGACGGCTCCGTCCCCGATTACCAGCTCTCCGCGCTCCTCATGGCGATCTGCTTTCAGGGCATGACGCCGCGCGAGACGGCAACGCTCACGCTCGCCATGGCGAAGTCCGGCGAGACGGTCGATCTCTCGCCGGTCGGCGGCGTGACTGTCGACAAGCACTCGACGGGCGGCGTCGGCGACAAGACGAGCCTCGTGATCGTCCCGGCGGCGGCAGCCTGCGGCGTGAAGATCGCGAAGATGAGCGGGCGCGGCCTCGGGCACACCGGCGGCACGGTCGATAAGCTCGAGAGCATCCCCGGCACGCGCACGGACCTTTCCCGGGAGGAATTTCTTTCCGTCGTCCGGAAGACCGGCTGCGCGGTGATCGGACAGTCCGGGAACCTATGCCCGGCGGACAAAAAGCTCTACGCGCTGCGCGACGTGACCGCGACGGTCGAGAGCGTCCCGCTGATCGCCTCGAGCATCATGAGCAAAAAGATCGCCGCCGGGAGCGACTGCATCCTGCTCGACGTGAAGACCGGGAGCGGCGCGTTCATGAAGACGCTTCCCGAAGCCGAGACGCTCGCGCGGGAGATGGTGCGCATCGGGAAAGATGTCGGGCGGCGCACGGTCGCGCTCATCACGGATATGGACCGCCCGCTCGGCTATGCGGTCGGGAACGCGCTTGAGATCTTGGAGGTCTGCGAGACGCTCCAAGGGCGCGGCCCGGCAGACCTCACGGCGGAGTGCGTGGAGCTCGCTGCGAACATGATCGTCCTCGGCGGCAAAGCCCCGGACGTGGAGACGGGCCGCGAAATGGTCCGCGCGGCGCTGCAAAACGGCGCGGCGTTCCAAAAGTTCTGCGAGATGATCGCGGCGCAGGGCGGCGACGTCTCCTATCTGCGCGAACCCGGGAAGTTCGCGCTTGGCGCGGTGCAAAAAACCGTCGCCGCACCCGCGTCCGGCTTCGTGACGCGCGTCGCGGCGGAGGAGATCGGCCTTGCGAGCGTCGGGCTCGGCGCGGGCAGGGAGACCGTCGGCGAATCGGTCGACTTCGGCGCGGGCACCCTGCTCCACAAAAACCGCGGCGATCTTGTGACCGCCGGGGAACCGCTCGCAACGCTCTTCACGTCCGACGCGGCGCGGCTTCCCGCTGCGGAAAAGCGCGTGCGCGCCGCGTTTGCGATCGGCCCGGCAAAGCCCGCCGAACAGCCGCTGATCCTCGCGCGCATCGAATAAGTTCACTCCAAAAACAAAAAAGGGGAGGGCGCTGCCCTCCCTCACGGTCTCTGCTTTTTATTCGTTCAGACCTTTTCCGGCTCCCCGTACTCGACGCCGAACGTCTCGACCGTCACCTTCTCCATGACCTGGTCCGTGTTCGGCCTGTCGGACCAGTTGCGCGGCGTGGAGACGATCTTGTCCGCGATGTCCTGCCCGGCGATGACCTTGCCGAACGCGGCGTACTGGCCGTCGAGGTGCGGCGCGTCCGCGACCATGATGAAGAACTGGCTCCCGGCGCTGTTCGGGCGCTGGCTGCGCGCCATGGAGAGCACGCCGGTGGTGTGGCGCAGCGGGTTCTTCACGCCGTTCGCCGCAAATTCGCCCTTGATGGAGTAGCCCGGGCCGCCCATGCCGGTGCCCTCGGGGTCGCCCCCTTGGATCATAAACCCGGGGATGACGCGGTGGAAGATGGTGCCGTCGTAGAAGCCCCGGCGCACGAGCGAGATGAAATTCCTGACGGTGTTCGGCGCGATGTCCGGGTAGAGCTCCGCTTGGATCGTGCCGCGGTTGGTCTGGAACGTGACAACAGGATTCTGCATGAAAAGCGCTCCTTTTTTAGATTTTGGTCCGATCACGACAAGTATAGCACAGAAAAGGGAAAAAGGGAAGTGGAAAGATGAAACTGATCTCGTGGAACGTCAATGGCCTCAGGGCCTGCATGGGGAAGGGCTTCGCGGAGTTTTTGAACAAGGCCTCCCCGGACATCCTCTGCCTGCAGGAGACGAAAATGCAGCCCGAGCAGGCGGATTTTGAATTTCCGGGCTACCGCATCTTCTGGAACGCCGCCGAACGGAAGGGCTACTCCGGGACGGCGATCCTCACGAAGACCGAGCCGCTCTCCGTCCGGTACGGCATCGGCCTCGCCGAAGCGGACGCGGAGGGCCGGGTCCTCACGGCGGAGTTCCCCGCCTTTTTCCTCGTCTGCGTCTATGTCCCGAACGCGCAGGACGGCCTGAGGCGCATCGAATTCCGCATGGCCTTTGAGGACGCGTTCCGGGAATACCTCGAAGCGCTGCACCGGGAAAAGCCGGTCGTCGTCTGCGGTGACATGAACGTCGCGCATCGGTTCATCGACATCAAAAACGCGAGATCGAACATTGGCAACGCCGGCTTCTCCTACGAGGAGCGCGGGAAGTTCTCGGAGCTCCTCGCCTCCGGCTTTGTGGACAGCTTCCGCTGGTTTTACCCGGAGAAGACCGACGCGTACAGCTGGTGGTCCTACCGCGGGAACGCCCGGGAGAACAACGTCGGCTGGCGCATCGACTATTTCCTCGTGACGGAGGACCTCCTTGAAAAGCTCACGGCGAGCGCGATCCTGCCCGATGTCGCGGGCAGCGACCACTGCCCCGTCGTGCTAGAACTGGAGGCGTGAGATGCAGACGCAGGTGAAAACCGAGACGATGCTCTTCACCCGGACGGATTCCGGCTGGACGGCGTCGCACAAGAAATTCAATCACTTCCTCGGGGCAGTCCTCGTCTTCGTGAACGGGGAGGAGGCCGAGGTCCTGCTGGACCGTTTCGGCCCTGAGGACCGTGCGGAGGCCGAGCGCTTCGCCGCGCGCGCCGTCTTCCTCGCCTACGAAGTCGAGCGCGCGCGCATCGGGGAAAAGGCGCTGCTGCGCGCGGATTTTGAAGCCGCGGAGGCCGTCCGCCGCCGCGCGCTGCACCGCACGCGGGAGGACTATGCGGACGTTCTCGGAAAGCCCGTACACGTCGTGATGGACCGGCCCCTCGGTTCGGCGCACC
>CANQIG010000018.1 GCA_947623765.1 uncultured Clostridia bacterium
GTTGTTTGCCGCGAGGTCGCGCCGCACGCCGTCGGAGCGCAGCGCTTCGGCCTGCGCCCAGAGCACGCGGTCCGTGCTGTACAGCGCGTTCGTGGCGTGGATCATCGCGAAGAGCGTCCCGCTGTACTGGAACGAGGGGTTGTCCCCCGCGCGGCAGGCGAGGTACGCGATGAAGTTCGCCTCGTCCTCCCGCATATAGCCGGAGAGGTGGCTCAGCTCGTGGCACATCGTCGCGGGGATCAGCACGTCCTCCGCGTGGACGTTGACGTTCGCCTCGAACGTGAAGGGGCAGAAGATCCCGCTGATGTCGAGGTAGGAGAAGACCTCCGAGAAGAAGATCGGCTTCGGCTTGCCCCACGTTTCGAGCGTCGGGTACTGCGGGGTCAGCCGGTTGAAGCAGTCCCGCGCGGTCTCGGCGGCGTCGAAGATCTCCGCCTCGAGCCGGAACACGCCGCGGTCGTCCTCGGGCCTGCCCTCGCGCAGGCGGTTCGCCTCCTCCGTCAGCTCGACGCAGAGGTCGTAAAGCTCCTCGGCGGAGGTCTCGCGGACCTCGAGCCCGGCGGTCTGCGCGAAAGGCCAGCGCCGGTGGTTCGTCCCGTAGTTCGTGACGCAGAGGAACGCGATCAGCGCCGCGAGCACCGCCGGGACGGAGAGGAGCCGCACGAGGTTTTCTAGCCGGGACGTACCATCCCGGAAGAGCCGGACCGTCCGATAGACGAGAAAGACGAGCAGCGCGAGCGACCCCGCGATGAGCGCGATCTCCCCGACGGAGATCGGCGCGAGCGCGAAGAGCGCCGAGAGGGGCTTCGCGTAGAGCGGATAGATATGGACCGCGTACCACTCCGCGAAGTCGGGCGAGCGCTTCGCGGCGAGGTCGAGCGCGGCGGCGGCCGGGAGGAACAGCAGCAGCCAGAGCCGCCAGAGCCGAAACGGCGAACGGGCGGTCTTTTTCCGCCCTTTTTTGTTCTGCTTCTTTTTCGGCGGCTGTTTCACAGGCTGAAGTCCTCCGGGTCGAATTTGCCGAGCTTGGGCGCGGTGCGCGGCGTGCGGCGGAGCGGGTCATAGATGAATTTCCGGCACGCGCCGCCGTCGTCCGGGGAGAGGTTCAAAAGGCAGCGGCAGCGCTCGCCGAGCATCACGCCGTTCGCGCAGTATTCGCAGTTCGGCTCGACGTTCGCGCCGAAATAGGCTCTTCTTTTTTTCTTCCTGCCGAACATATCAGTCCTCCCGATGTTCCTGCCTGAGATGGGTTTCGATGAGGAAGCGCGGGCGGCGCTTGACCTCGTTGTAGATCTTGCCGATATACCCGCCGACGACGCCGAGACAGAGCATCTGCAGGCCGCCGAGCAGCCAGATCGAGCAGACGATGGCCGTCCAGCCCGCGACGGCCACGCCGCAGATGTATGAGATGAGCGCGTAGAGCAGCCCGAAGATGCTGAGCACGGAGATCAGGATGCCGAGGTTCGAGATGAGCTTGAGCGGCTTCACGGAGAACGACGTGATGCCGTCGAGCGCGAAGGAGATCATCTTTTTGAGGGGGTACTTCGATTCGCCCGCGAAGCGCTCCGCACGGTCGTAATACACGTAGTCGCTTTTAAATCCGATCAGAGGCACGATGCCGCGAAGGAAGAGGTTGACTTCGCCGTATTCGGAGAGGCCCTCGAGCGCGCGGCGGCTCATCAGGCGGTAGTCCGCGTGATTGAAGACGACCTCCACGCCGAGGAGCTGCATCACCTTGTAGAAGCCCTCGGCGGTGGCGCGCTTGAAGAACGTGTCGGTCTCGCGCTTGTTCCGCACGCCGTAGACCACGTCGCAGCCTTCCTTGTATTTTTCCACGAAACGGTCGACCGCGTCCACGTCGTCCTGCAGATCGGCGTCCATGCTGATCGCGCAGTCGCACAGCGGCATCGCGGTCATCAGGCCGGCGAGCAGCGCGTTCTGGTGGCCCCGGTTGTGCGCGAGCTTCACGCCGTCGACGAACGGGATCGCCGCACTGTATTCCGAGATCAGCCGCCATGTCGCGTCCTTCGAGCCGTCGTCCACGAACAGGATGCGGCTCTGCGGCGAGACGAGGCCCGCGCCGGACATCGCGTACAGTTTTTCCGTGAGTCGCTTCGCCGTCTCCGGCAGGACCTCCTCCTCGTTGTAGCAGGGGATCACGAGGTAGAGGATGGGCTCATCTCTTTGCATCGTCATCGGTAAAACCTTCCTTCTTCTCGAGGATCGGATCTGTCTTTTGTTCCGTCCGTATGCGGATCGGGACGTGCATCGTGAACGGCGCGCGGCGTGTCGCCGCGAAATCGGCCAGCGTCCTTCTGCGCATGGAGGCGTGGCGGACGGGCGTCTTCCGCTTGGCGCAGCGTTCCACCGCCTGCATACAGAGCTGATACAGAAGGAGGAGCAGCGCGCAGACCACCGTACACACGCCGCCGAGCGAGAGGCCGGGCGTTTCGTAGGTGAATTCGATGCGGCTCGTCCCTGCGGGCGCGCGCACGGCCATGAAGCCGACGTCCACCTTTTCGATCTGGACCTTTTCGCCGTTCACCGAGGCGGACCAGCCGTCCTCATAGGGGACGCTGAAAAAGACCGGCGCGTCGCTCTGCAGCGTGATGAACGCGGTGAAGCCGTTCTTCGTGTAGGCGAAGCTGTCGCAGACGTTCTCGGAGAGGGCGGCCCAATCCTCCGCGAGCGCGCCGTCTCCCCAGACCTGCCTTTCGGCGGGGAGCGGCGTGAGCATATCGCTCCAGCGTTCCGCCTGCCGGTCGGAGAGGACGAGCGCCTTGAGGAGCACCTGCTCGCGGCGGCTCTCGTTCAGGGCGTCGAAATCGGAGCGGGAGATGTAGTGCTCGAACGTGAAGCCCATGGGCAGGTAGTACGGGTTTTCGTAGATGTCGAAGCCGTTGGCGTTGCCGTAGTACATCCAGCCGGGCATCGCGGGGGAATCGAACGCCTCCCCGGCGAAATACTGATCGTCGTGGTCGGAATCAAACAGGTACTTAACGCTCGTGAGGACGCGCAGCGCGTGGTGCGTGGTGTCCGGGCGGGAGGCGACGTCCCGCTGCACACCGATGGCGTCGTAAAACTCCATGATGCTGCCGGGGACGACGCTGTGGAACGCCTGGATGGACTTGACGTTCCAGAACATCGCGGAGTTGTCGAGCCCCTCGTAGAAATCGACGCGGACGTTGTCGTCCCGCAGATCGTCGATCTGCACGTCCGCGCCGCCGTTGAGCGCGTAGGGGATGATGTGGTTCATCGGGTAGTCGGACTGCGTTTTCCCGAGCGCGATGAAGAAGATCGAGTACAGCACGGCCACAATGGAGGTGCAGACCGTCGCGGCGCGGTAGAATTTCCTCGAGCCGCGGACGTAGAACGTCAGGAGAAAGGCCGTCAGCGTCAGGGAGAGGAGCGCGACGGCGACATAGCTCCAAAACCGCGTCGGGTACTGCTCGAGCCCGAACGCGACGGAGACGACCTCGCCGTCCTCCTCGGTGAACGTCGGCATCGCGCCGATGAGCACCGAGACGGCGACCGTGATGAGCGCCGTCCATTTGAGCGCGCGGTGCCAGTCCACACGGGCGTTTTCGAGCGCCATCATCGTCGCGGCGGCGAGCATCAGCGTCAGCATATAGAACCAGCGGGCGTAATAGGACTCGTTCATCAGCTGGAACGAGGCGTTCAGCCCGGGGATGAGCGCCATGCAGAACAGCACCCAGAGGAGCTTTTTGAGCCAGTGCTTGCGCTTCAGCTGGAGCCAGCCGATGACGCCGGTCATGCTGAAGAGCGGCAGCCACGCGCCGAGCGACGACCACTTCGAGTTGGAATCCGGCGTGAAGTTCGGCCGGGCGGGGAGATCCGGCGGGAAGAACAGGCTCTGCAGGATGTGCACGTACCGCTGGTTGCTGCCGTAGAGCAGCGCGCCCCAGCCGTCGATCGGGTCGACGACGCGGTAGTTTTGCAGGACCGTCAGGATGCTCGGCAGGAGCAGGATCATCGAGATGCCGAGGCCGAGGACCGCCTCCAGCGCGAGGAGGAGAAAGTCGCGGACCGAGATATGCCAGCTTTTCGAGAGCATCCGGACGACGAAATAGACCGCGCAGAACGTCACCATGCCGACGAAGAAGTAGTAGTTCACGATGCAGCACGCCGCGACGCAGACCGCGAAGACGCCGCGCCGGCGGACGGTCATGTATTCGTCGAGCGAGGCGAGGAGCAGCGGGAAGAAGATCAGCGGCTCGTGAAAGTGGTTGAAAAAGATGTTGTAGACCGAAAACCCGGAAAACGCGTAGAGCAGGGAGGCGATCATCGCGGCGTTCTCGCTCTTCGCGTAGCGGTGGAGATAGACGTACGCCGTGAGCGCCGCACAGGCGAATTTCAGGATCAGCAGCGGGCCCATCATGTATTGCAGCCACTCGCCCGGGAACGGGATCGTCAGCCAGAAGAACGGGCTGCCGAGCAGATAGAACGAGTAGGAGCCGACGAAGTTCACGCCGAGATCGGTGTACGGGTCCCAGCCGACGCGGCCCTCGAGGATCGCGTCGTGCGCGAGGCGGTAGAAAGGGATCTGCTGGACGTTGAAATCGCCGTAAAACAGGAAACGCCCGCCGTCTGCGATCAGAAACGGCAGGAAGGTAAGCCCGGCGAGCAGAAGGCCGAGCAGAAAGGTAAAGAGATAGTAATTTCCCCGGGAGCGCCGGTGCAGCGCCTCTCCCGGTCTGGATGTGTTCTCCACGGAATCACCCTCTCGCGTGTCAGATGGATGCGGCGGGACGCTTTCGCCCCGCGGCGGCTTTGTTCCCATTATAGCACAAATGCGGGGCGGAGAAAAGCAATTTTTGTATTTTAACAGATTTTTTATTGAAAAGTCGGCGGTTCTCGGCTACAATAGATAGAGGATCGCCGCCCTAGGGCGGCAAAAACCGGAGAAGGAAAGGAAGAACGCCGCGATGCAGCATTTTTTCGCGATGCTTTCCCGTATGAAATACATCAACCGCTGGGGCCTGATGCGCAACACCCGCAGCGAGAACATCTGTGAGCACAGTCTCGAGGTCGCGCTCGTGGCGCACGCCCTCGCGACGATCGGCAACCGGAAGTTCGGGAAGGACTACGACCCGGAGCGCGCCGCGATGCTCGCCGTGCTCCACGACGCGTCGGAGATCATCACCGGCGATATGCCGACGCCCGTCAAGTACCACTCCGAGGAGATCCGCCGGGCGTACGCCGAGGTGGAGGACCGCGCGGTCGAACACCTCGTCTCCATGCTGCCCGAGGAGCTGCAGCCGCCGTACCGCGAGCTGATGACCTTTTCCGGGGAGAACGACGAGCGCTTGAAGCCCATCGTGAAGGCGGCGGACCGCATTTCGGCGGTCATCAAATGCGTGGAGGAGCGGCGCAGCGGCAATTTGGATTTTGCCGAGGCCGAGCGGACGATCACCGAGTCCATCCGGAAGATGGGCGTAGAGGAGGCCGATTACTTCATGGAGGAGTTCCTGCCCTCCTACGGCCTCACGCTCGAACAGCAGGACTACACCCGGGCCGCCGGGCTGCACTTTGAGGAATCGACCTCGCAGCTGGTCTTTTCCAAGGTGCTCGACGGCGGCGGGCAGAAGAAACGCGGCTGAGGAGAAACAGGCTTGAACATCGGAAACGTGAAGATCGAGGGCGTCGCGGCGCTCGCGCCGATGGCCGGCGCGGCGGACAGGACCTTTCGGGAGCTCTGCGCGTCGTTCGGCGCGGCGTACTGCGTGACGGAGATGGTCTCCTCCCGCGCCCTGCTCTACAACTACAAAAAGACCGACGAGCTCACATCGCTCGGCGAGAACGAGCATCCCGCCGCGATCCAGATCTTCGGCGACGACCCTGAGATCATGGCGAAGGCGGCGCGAAAGGCCGCCGAGAAACGGCCGGACGTGATCGACGTCAACATGGGATGCCCCGTGCCGAAGATCGCCGGGAACCGCTGCGGCGCGGCGCTGATGAAGGACCCGAAGCGCTGCGGCGAGATCGTCCGCGCGATGAAGGCGGCGGTCGACCTGCCCGTCACGGTGAAGATCCGTAAGGGCTGGGACGAAAACTCGGTGAACGCCGTCGAGGTCGCGAAGATCTGCGAGGACGCCGGCGCGGACATGATCTGCGTCCACGGGCGGACGCGCAGCCAGATGTACGAACCCCCGGCGGACTGGGAGATCATCCGGCAGGTGAAGGCGGCGGTCTCGGTCCCGGTCGTCGGGAACGGCGACGTGCGCTCCGTGCAGGACGCAGTCCGCATGATGGACGAGACCGGCTGCGACATGGTGATGGTCGGGCGCGCGGCGCTCGGCAACCCGTGGATCTTCCGGGAGATCAACGGCTATTTTTCGAGCGGCCTCAGGATCATGCCGCCCCCGACGCTCTCCGAGCGGATCGTCGTGATGAAGCGCCACATCGACGCGCTCTGCGCCGCGAAGGGCGAGGACCGCGGGATGCGCGAGGCGCGCAAGCACGCCGCGTGGTATATGCACGGCCTGCGGGGCGCGGCGGAGCTGCGGCGCGAGGCCGGGACGCTGACCCACCTCTCCGATCTCGACCGCCTTTTGGAGCATATGTACAGAGAAAACCGGGACGAAGCGCCCGAGGTATGAGGAGGACGGTATGAAACTGCTGGTTCTGGACGGCAACAGTATCGTGAACCGCGCGTTTTACGGGATCAAGGTCCTCACGACGAAAAGCGGCGAGTTCACGAACGCGATCGTCGGGTTCCTGAACATTCTCGAACGGCTGAAGGAGGAGACGCAGCCCGACGCGGTGGCCATCGCGTTCGATCTCAAAGCGCCGACCTTCCGCCACAGGCTCTACGCGGGCTATAAGGGCACGCGCAAGGGGATGCCCGAGGAGCTCGCGGCGCAGATGCCGCTGCTCAAGGAGCTCCTCGCCGATCTCGGCTACCGGACGGTCTCCGCCGAGGGCTGGGAGGCCGACGACATCCTCGGCACGTTCGCGCGCGTCTGCGCCGAGACCGGCGACGACTGCATGATCGCGACCGGCGACCGCGACAGCCTCCAGCTCGTCTCGGAGAAGACGGCAGTCCGCCTCGCGACGACGAAATTCGGCCAGTCCGCCGTGACGCTCTACGACGAGGCGAAGATCCGCGAGGATTACGGCGTCGCCCCGAAGCAGCTCATCGACATCAAGGCCATCCAAGGGGACACATCGGACAACATCCCCGGCGTCGCGGGCATCGGCGAAAAGGGCGCGGGGGAGCTGATCCGCCGGTTCGGCTCGCTGCAGTACATCTACGACCATCTCGACGAGCTGGACATCAAGCCCGGCATGAAAAAGAAGCTCGAGGATTCGCAGGAGAACGCGTTCCTCAGCTACGAGCTCGGCACGATCCGCACGGACGCGCCTGTCGACACGAACGTCGCGGATTACGTCCAGACGTCCGGCGATCCGGCGGCGGCCGCCGCGCTGATGACGCGGCTCGAGCTCTTCAAGCTCATGGAGCGGCTCGGGATCTCGGCCGCGAGCGCACCGGCGGAGCCCGGCGCGCCGGGCGCGGAGGCGCTGCCCGTGAAGGTCTACCCGGACGGCGCGGCGATCCTCGCGCAGTGCGAGGACGCGGGCCGGGCGGTGTTCCTGCCCGTCTTTGCCGGCGACGCGCTCGAGGCGCTCTGGTTCTGCGGGACCTTCTGGAAGGAGCCGCAGATCGCCTGCGTCCAAACGGGCCGCGCGTTCCTCAAGGCGTTCCTGCAGAACGAACGCATCGGAAAATACACGGACAACATCAAAAAGCTGCACCGCGCGGCGCTCTCGCTCGGGACGCGGCTCGCCGGGGTGAAGTTCGACGTTTCGCTCGCGGCTTACCTGCTGAACCCCTCCGCCGCGAACTACACGGTGAAGCGGCTCGCGGCGGAATATGGCGTGCCAGCCGCAGAATACGATGAAGAGGCGGCGGCGGACGCGGCGTTGCTGCCTGGCGTGTGCGACGCGCTGCAGAAGGCGATCGACAAGAACGGCCAGCGCGAGCTTTTGGAGAACATCGAGCTGCCGCTCGCGCTCGTGCTCGGCGAGATGGAGCAGAGCGGCTTCCTCGTCGACCGGGAAGCCATCGAGCGGTACGGCGAACAGCTCGGCGAGGGCGCGGACGCGCTCGAGCGCGAGATCTATGAGGATGTCGGCTACGCGTTCAACGTGCAGTCCCCGGTGCAGCTCGGCGACGCGCTCTTTGTGAAGCTCGGCCTGCCGCACGGCAAGAAGACGCGGAAGGGCTATTCCACGAGCGCGGAGGTCCTCGAGGGGCTGCGCGACGCGCACCCGGTCGTGAACAAGGTGCTCCAGTACCGCACGCTCTCGAAGCTGCGCTCCACCTACTGCGACGGCCTGCTCAAGGCCGTGACCGAAGACGGGCGGATCCATTCGAGCTTCAACCAGACCGAAACGCGCACGGGCCGCATCTCCTCGACGGAGCCGAACCTGCAGAACATCCCAGTGCGCACGGAGCTCGGCCGCGAGTTCCGGCGGTTCTTCGTCGCGAAGGAGGGTTCGGTCCTCGTGGACGCGGACTATTCCCAGATCGAGCTGCGCGTTCTCGCGCACATGGCGAACGACGCCCAGATGCAGAGCGACTTCCGCTCGGGCCGCGACATCCACACCTCGACGGCGGCGCGCGTCTTCCGGATGCCGGAGGAGTTCGTCACCTCCCAGATGCGCTCGCGCGCGAAGGCCGTCAATTTCGGCATCGTCTACGGCATCGGCGCGTTCTCCCTCGCGAAGGACATCGGCGTCTCGCGCCGCGAGGCCGACGATTACATCCACGAATATCTGCGCAATTACAGCGGCGTCGCGTCCTACATGGAGCGCGTCGTCGAGGAGGCGAAGGCGAACGGCTACGTCCAGACGCTGTTCGGGCGGCGGCGCTACCTGCCGGAGCTTTCCAGCTCCAATTACACGCTGCGCTCGTTCGGCGAGCGCGTCGCGCGGAATATGCCGATCCAAGGGACGGCGGCGGACATCATCAAGATCGCGATGATCCGCGTGCGCGACCGGCTCCTCGCGGAAAAGCTCGAGGCGCGGCTCATCCTGCAGGTGCACGACGAGCTGATCGTCGAGTGTCCCGAGCGGGAGGCCGAGACCGTCCGCCGCCTCCTCGAGGAGGAAATGGAACAGGCGGTCTCGCTGAGCGTCCCGATGCTCGCCGAGGCGCATTACGGGAAAACATGGTATGACGCGAAGGGATGAGCCCGCGATGGTGTTCTGCTGTCCGCACTGCGGGCTGCCGCTCTCGAAAACCGAACACGGCTGCGCTTGCGAAAACGGGCACAGCTTCGACGCGGCCCGACAGGGCTATGTGCATCTCCTGCCGGTGAACCGGATGCACGCGAAGATCCCCGGCGACTCCAAGGAGATGGTCGAGGCGCGGACGAGGTTCCTTTCATTGGGGTACTACGCACCGTTTCGCGAGGCTCTGTTCCGCCTCGCGCGGGAGTTCCTGCCCGAGGGCGGGGTCGTGCTGGACGCGGGCTGCGGCGAGGGCTATTACACCGCCGCGCTGCTCGAGGCCGCGCGGGAAAAGCGCGGGCGCTGCGCGGCGTTCGACATCTCGAAGTTCGCCGTCAAGGCCGCGGCGGGCAGGGTGAAGGGCGTGGAGTTCGCCGTCGCGAGCAGCTTTCACATCCCCGTGGCGGACGGCGCAGTAGATCTGCTGACCGCCGTGTTCTCCCCGTTTGCCGAAGCGGAGTTCCGCCGCGCCGTAAAGCCCGGCGGCGTGATGCTCCTCGCGGTCCCGTCCGCGCGGCACCTCTGGGGACTCAAGTGCGCGCTCTATGAAAAGCCCTACGAGAACGAGGAACACGTGGACGAATACCCGGGCTTTGCGTTCCTGCGCCGGGAATCCGTGCGCGGCGAGATGACCGTCCACGGCGCGGAGAACATCCGGGCGCTCTTTGCGATGACGCCCTACCTCTGGCGGACGGAGTCCGCCGCCGTCGAGCGGCTCGGCGCGCTCGACGCCCTGACCACCGAGATTGGGTTCGATTTTCTGCTGTACCGCGCGAGGGGCGCTGCCCCTCGACCCCTTTAAGGTCGCGCCAAGGTCGCGCTTTTCTGAAGAAAAGCGCCCAAAAGACTTTGTTCGGGCTCGACCGGGGAGCAGGGTGAGATCTCTTAGGTGCGGCGCTCCACCGGGGGCTTTGCCTAAGACGCGGGGTGCGAGGGAAAAACTTCGCCGATGGTAAGCGCGCGCAGTGCGCGGAACGCGACGTAAAAGTTCTTTTGCCTTCTTTTATTTCAAGAAAAGCGGGCAGAGCCCGTTTCGTTTGCTCTACGGAGGCTTGCTGAGGGCCGGAGAAAGCTGGTTTCCCGCACGGCAGCTACGGCGCGGGGTGCAAGGGAAAAATTTCGCCGATGGTAAGCGCGCGCAAGCGCGCAAAACGCGACGTAAAAGTCTTTTGGACCTACCTTTTCTCCAGAAAAGGTAGGCGCGGGCAGAGCCCGTTTCTGTTGTTCTACATCAGCTCGCGGGAAGCGGGAGAAATCCCATTTTCCGTATGGCAGTTATGGCGCGGGTTGCGCGAGGATTTACTCGGCTAAAGGGAGCGCGCGCAGCGCGCGAAAACGCGACGTAAAAGTTCTTTTGCCTACTTTTCTTTCAAGAAAAGTAAGGGAGAAAGGAGAGGGGATCTTTTGAAGATCTTGTTCGTATGTACGGGGAATACGTGCCGCAGCCCCATGGCGGAGGGACTTTTCCGCTCGGAGATGGAGCAGCGCGGCTTTGAAAATATCATGTGCCAGTCGGCGGGACTTTCGGCGCACAACGGCGACCGTCCGAGCGAGAACGCCGTTCTCGCGTGCCGGGAGGTGGGCGTGGACATCTCCGGGCATATCGCGCGGAGCTTTACGCCCGACGAGATCGACATCTGGGACATTTATTTCACGATGTCGAAGACCCACGCGTACATCCTGTCGCAGGCGGGCGTTCCCGCGGAGCGCATCTATGTGCCGCATTACATCGAGGACCCCTTCGGCGGCGACCTCGAGACCTACCGGCGCGTCCGGGATAAGATCCGCACGGCGCTCGTGGAGTTCGAGCGCTTCCTAGGGTTTTAGCGGCATGGAGATCGTAAGGGCAGGGGCGGACTTCGTGCCGGCGCTCGCGGCGCTCGAGCGCGCGTGCTTTTCCGCGCCGTGGAGCGAGCGCCTGCTGCGCGATGCCGTCGAAAACCCGGACTACGCGCTGTTCGCCGCCGTGGAGGGCGGGCGCGTCCTCGGGTACGGAGGCGAGATGTTCGCCGCGGGCGAAAGCGGCGTGACGAATCTCGCGGTGTTCCCGGAATACCGGGGGCGGGGCGTCGGCGCGGCGCTCCTCGACGCGCTCATTCGCGAGGCGAAGGCGCGCGGCGCCGCGTTTTTGACCCTGGAGGTCCGCGTCTCGAACGCGGCGGCGCGTCGGCTCTACGCGCGCGCGGGGTTCTCGTTTCAGGGCGTCCGGCCGCGCTACTACGACGCGCCCGAGGAGGACGCCGCGATCTATACCCTGTATTTTCAGCCGGGGGAACGTCCCGGCGGGGAGGAATAGCAAATGCTGTACGGAAACATCACGGCCCTCGTGCAATACGGCCTCGAAAAGGGCCTCCTCGGGGCGGAGGACGCGCTCTGGGCGCGCAACCGCCTGCTGGAGATCTTCGGCGAGAGCGCGTTCTCGGACGAGCCCGCGCCCGAATACCCCTCGCTCGACGCGCTGCTCGACGCGCTCGTGCGGGAAGGGATCGCGCGCGGGGTCTGCGAGGAAGGGACCGCCGCGCACGACCTGTTCGACACGAAGCTCATGGGTGTGCTGACCGCGCGCCCCTCCGAGGTGGCGCGCGTCTTTGCGGAAAAGCGCCGCGAATCCCCCGAGGCCGCGACCGACTGGTTCTACCGGTTCTGCGGCGACGTGAATTACGTGCGGCGGGGACGCTCGGCGAAGGACATCCGCTGGGTCTACCGCTCGCCGCGCTTCGGGGACATCGACATCACGGTCAACAAGTCCAAACCGGAAAAGGACCCGAAGGCCATCGCGGCGGCGAAGCTGCAGGCCGCTTCCGGGTACCCGGCCTGTATGCTCTGCCCGGAAAACATCGGCTACGCGGGCAGGCTGGATTTCCCCGCCCGGCAGAACCACCGCGCCGTCCCGCTGGACCTGCGCGGCGGGAGATGGTTCCTGCAATACTCACCGTACGTCTATTACAACGAACACTGCATCGTCTTCGCGGAACACCACACGCCGATGCGCATCTGCAAGGAGACTTTCGAGGGGCTGTTCGCGTTCGTGCAGTCGTTCCCGCACTATTTCCTCGGCTCCAACGCCGACCTGCCGATCGTCGGCGGGTCGATCCTGACGCACGACCACTATCAGGGCGGGCGGTACACGTTCGCCATGGCGCGCGCGGGCATCGAGATCCCGGTGACGGTCCCCGGCTTTGCGGACGTCGAGGCGGGCATTCTCAACTGGCCGGTCTCCGTGCTGCGCCTGCGCTCGAAGGACCCGGCGCGGCTCTGCGCGCTCGGCGTCCATGTGCTCGAAGTTTGGCGCGGCTATTCTGATCCCGCAGCGGAGATCCTCGCGGAGACGGACGGCGAGCCGCACAACACCGTCACGCCCATCGCGCGCTGCGTGAACGGCGTGTTCGAGCTGGACCTCGCGCTCAGGAACAACCGGACCACGGCGGAACATCCGCTCGGCATCTTCCACCCGCACGCCCCGCTGCACCACATCAAGAAGGAAAACATCGGGCTCATCGAGGTCATGGGCCTCGCGGTCCTGCCGCCGCGCCTCGAGACGGAGCTGCGGCTCCTCGCCGAGGCGATGGTCTCCGGCGCGGATCTCACCGCCCGGGAGGAGACCGCGAAGCACGCGGATTGGGCGCGGGACATCCTCTCGAGGCGGACGGTCACGACGGAAAACGCCGATGACGTGCTCCGCGAGGAGGTCGGCGCGGTGTTCGAGCAGGTGCTCTGCGACGCGGGCGTCTTCAAGTGTACGCCCGAGGGCCGTGCAGCGTTCCTGCGGTTTTGCGCCGCACTCTAAAAACGGCCTTTCGCGGCCAGCGAAGCCTTCTCCGTGCATCGTAAACCGCCGAAGGGCGGGAACGTTCAAAGCCAAAAACAAAAGAGCTGTCCTTGGGGCAGCTCTTTTCGCTTTGTCGGTTTCTAAGGCAGCGCATATGCCCGCGCATCCAAATGGACTCGCAGCTGTGCCTTTGTGAAAGTCGTATGGACGCGGGGAGGTTTGTAGGCGGCCCCTTGGGTTTCGCCGTCGGTGTTGCGGGAAGCGCGCGAACCGGCGGGTACCTGTTCAACTCTGCGCCGTGCGGAAAGGGAGAAGATCAATAAGGAAACAGCTTGCCGCGAGACGGAACAAAACCCGTCCGGTCAGACCCGGCGGAGGAGGCGCGCGCCGTAGGGCGCGAGCTCCACGCGGCCGTCTATGCGGACGCGCTCCCCGGTGAGCAGGTCCTCGGCGTCGAAGCTGCCGCGCGCGTCGACGGCGCACGGCGCGCTCTCGGCGTTCACGGCGCAGTAGACGGTCTCGCCGTCCTTTTCCCGGGCGAAGAGCAGGTTCTTGTTCTGGATCGTGACGTTTCGGTAATCGCCGTACTGGAGCGCGCGGCTCGCGCGCTTCGCGGCGGCGAGCTTTGCGATGTGCGCCGTCAGTTCGTTTTCCTCCGGGCGCTCGAAACAGGGGCGCAGCGCCGGGTCGCCGTCGGATTTCTTTGCCTTCGTGCCCCACTCGCTGCCGTAATAGAGGCACGGCACGCCGGGCATCGCAAAGAGCAGCGCGTAGAGCGGGAAGAGCTGCCGTTCGTCGTTCAGGATGCTCGCGACGCGCGTCACGTCGTGGTTGTCCGCGAAGCTGAGGAGGTTTTTCCCTTTGTAGAGCGTCCACGGCTCCGGGCCGAACTGCCGCGCGAGCGAATGGGCGATCTCGAACAGGTTCATCGAGTTGAACGCCGAGTACAAGCCCTTGTAGCACTCGTAGTTCGTCACGCTGTGGAGCCCCGCATTCAGCACACGGTTGTAGTCGCCGTGGATCATCTCGCCGCAAAGCCAGAAATCGGGCTTCAGCCAATCGCAGTGCTGCCGCAGCCGCCTGAGGAAACTGTCCGGCAGGAGATATGCGACGTCGAGCCGCAGGCCGTCGACGCCGAACTCCCGCACCCAGCCGGTCACGCAGTCGAGCAGGTAGTCGACGACGGCGGGATTTTGGAGGTTGAGCTTCACGAGCTCGTAATGGCCCTCCCAGCCCTCGTACCAGAAGCCGTCGTTGTAGGGGGAGTTGCCGTCGAAGTTCGTGTGGAACCAGTCGCGGTAGGGGGAATCCCAGCGCTTCTCCTGCACGTCGCGGAAGGCGAAGAACCCGCGCCCGACGTGGTTGAACACGCCGTCGAGCACGACACGGATGCCGTTTTCGTGCAGCGCGTCGGCGACTGCTTTGAAGTCTTCATTTGTGCCGAGGCGGCAGTCGAGCGTCCGGTAGTCGCGCGTGTCGTAGCCGTGCGCGTCGGAATCGAAAACAGGGGAGAAATACACCGCGCCGACGGAGAGGCGCTTCAAGTGGTCGATCCAGTCGAGCACCTTCCGGATGCGCGGGACGGTCACGCCGTCGTTTTGCGCGGGCGCGCCGCAAAAGCCGAGCGGGTAGATCTGATAGAATACGGTCTCGTCAGCCCACATAATTCAAAGTTCCTTTCCAAAGGGGGAAATTGCGCGTCGCGCGCGCGAAAAGCGCAGACTGCCGCGCCCGCTCCCCGGTTCCGGCGAACGGGCGGCGCGGTCTGCGCAAAAAGGTTTTTGGGATCGCGGTTCAGACGCCGCGGATCGCGGCGAGGTTCACAGCGCGGTGGCGCTCGGGGAGGAGGGCCTCCACGGCGGCGCAGAGCTCCGAGACGTCAAAGCCGAGGACGCCCGCCCGCGCGGCCTCGCCGAGCAGCGCGGAATTGAGCGCCTTGGAGTTGCCGCAGCGCTCCGCCGCGCCGGTGGCGTCGCAGAGCGTGAGGCTCGCGACGTGCGCGGTGAGGTAATCCAGCATTTCGGCGGGATCGTAGTTCCCGGTGACGGCCTGCAGCGGGCGCGTGTTCACGACCGCCGCGCCGCCCTTTTTCAGGTAGGGCAGGGAGCGGACGGCCTCCGCCGGTTCAAACGCGATGAGCAGGTCCGCCGTGCCGAACGGCAGCTGCGGCGCCGCCGTATCTTCGCCGATGCGGACATGGCTCGCGACGCAACCGCCGCGCTGCGCCATGCCGATCGTCTCCGCCGTATGGACCGGCAGGCCCTTCGCGGTGGCGCACTGGGCGAGGAGCTTCGAGGCGAGGACGGTCCCCTGACCGCCGACGCCGCAGAGCAGAATATCCATTACGCGTCCTCCTTTTGCAGCGCCCCGAACGGGCAGATGTCGGCGCACAGGCCGCAGCCGGTGCAGAGCGTCGTGTCGACCGCGACGGCGTTCTCCCCGCGCCGAAGCGCCGGGCAGCCGAGCTCGCGGATGCACTTTCCGCAGTTCACGCAGTTCTCCCCGACGGTGACGGGCTTTTGCGGGCGGATGCGCGCCGCGCACGGGGACTTATAGATGATCGCCGAGACGCCGGGCGCGTCCATCGCGTCCTTCGCGGCCTGTATGGCCGCTTTCACGTCGAACGGGTCGACGGTAATGACCGGCGAGACGCCGACGGCCTCGAGGATCTTCGGGATCGAGATCTTTTCCGCCGCGCCGCCGATCGCCGAGAGGCCTGTTCCGGGGTGCGGCTGGTGGCCGGTCATGGCGGTGGTGTCGTTGTCGAGCACGACGACGGTCTCCTTCGCGCCGTTGTA
>CANQIG010000019.1 GCA_947623765.1 uncultured Clostridia bacterium
AAAACGGCATAGCCGCATTTCACGACTATGCCGAATTTTCCAGAGATCATAAATCCCTTAGTTGTACCGCCTTTCGGAGGGCCGTTTTTGCGCGCAAAAGCCGCCCGCAAAGGGACGGCTTTCGAGCTTTTTCTGTTTTCTGTCGCCGGGACGCGCCGAGCTGTGCGGGAAGCAATCTTGCAGTTTGGTCGCCCCGAAGAGTGTATGAGCGGCGGGGCGGTCATGCGATCTCCGCGATCACTTCGACCTCGACGAGCACGTTCTTCGGCAGGGTCTTGACGGCGACGCAGGAGCGCGCGGGCTTGCCGGTGAAATACTTCGCGTAGACCTCGTTGAACGCGGCGAAATCCGCCATGTCCGCGAGGAAGCACGTCGTCTTGACGGCGCTCTCGAACGAGGCGCCGGCCTCCGCGAGGACCGCCGCGAGGTTCTGCATCACCTGCTCAGCCTGCGCGGTGATGTCCGCGCCGGAGATCTCGCCGGTCTTCGGGTCGATCGGGATCTGCCCCGAGGTGAAAAGGAGGCCGCCGCAGACGATCGCCTGGGAATACGGCCCGATGGCGGCCGGGGCCTTATCGGTATAAACGGTTTTGCGCATTTTGGTCATCCTTCCGTTGGTGAGTTTTTTTATTTGCAGGCGGGAAAGCCGCCCGTTTCGCTTTAACGCAGTATGCCGCCCGTGTTCAGCAGGCCGGTACTGTACAGGAACAGGACGTCGTCCGCTTCCGTGAGCAGGTCCGCGAGGCGGGAGGACGCGACGTACCGCAGGTCCACCAGCGTGACCTTCGCGTATTCTCCGAGGAAATACGGCGCAATCGCGCTGCCGAACGAGTCGCGGAACACCACAAGGTGTTTTTCCGTCCGCGCGAGCGGGCTTTCGATCTCGACGAACGAGACGGCCCCGCCGAGGAACAGGTCGTATTTGTCGGGAGAATCGGTTTCCGGGACGTAGACGGCGGTCATGTTGGGGTCGTCGAGGCAACAGACCGTCGCGGCTTCGGTCGCCGCGTTCACGCCGTAGGAGAGCGTCTCGCCGGGCAGCGGCGCGGCGTAGCGCCCCCAGAGGACACCGTAGAACGGTTCGTCGAGCGTGCGCCACTCGAAATCCGGATTGTGCCATTCGCCGCCCATCCCCGTGAGGAGGGCCTTTGCGGCAAGGCCGATCTTCTCCTGCCGCCAGTGGGTGTCGGTCCGGTAATAATCGGAGAGGGCGAGCGTTTCGGTCAGATCGATGTACTCGGCGTCGAGGGTCTCCTGCACGGTCTGGACCACGTCTTCGGTGGAGAGGCGCGGCGGGCCCTTTTCGGTGAAATCGGATTTGTCCGGGATCACGGCGCAGTAGATGTGTTTATTTTCGGGGAAATACGTCTCCGCGACGCTTTGAAGCAGCCGCGCGTTCTGGAAAACGGCTTTTTCGTCGAGCGGGCCGGGCGGGGTGAACAGAAAATCGCCGTCCGCAAAGACGCCCTCCACGGCGTCCTGCCGGAACACGCCGGTGCGCAGGGCGGTGTTTGCCATGCGAAACGGTTCCCGCAGGGCGAAATGGTCCGCAGCGTAATCGGAGAGCCCGGCGAAGAATTTGCCGTCGAGGAGCGTTTCCACGGAGAATTCCGGGAAGCGGGCGAGCTCCCGGCGCTCCGACGCGGAGACCGTCTCCTTCGGGAGCAGGACCGTCAGCGCGCAGAGCAGGAAGATCACGGCGAAAAAGAGGATCGCCGGAAGTTTTGTGCGGAGAAACGTTTTCATCGCGACCCCTCCTCAAAAGCGGAAATACAGGAACGGGCTGAAGGAACCGGCGGCGAGGAACGCCGTACACGCGAGGAGCAGGAAGAGCGTGGCCGCGGGCCGGAGCGCCGCAGAGAGTGTTCCGGCGCAGCGCCACGCGCGCGCTTTGTCGAGCACCCACGGCACGACCGGGAACGCGCCGACCGCCGCGAGCGCCAGCACGACGCCGTACTGCGTGAGGAGCCACGCGGTCCCCGCGTCCCAAAGCGGGAGACCGGCGAAGCCGAACATCCCCGCGAGCTGCGCGAAGAACGCGCCGGCGCTCTCCGCGTTGAAGAGCACGAAGCTGACGAGCGTCGCGAGCACGACGTAGAGGTGCGCGAGGGGCTTCGGGAGCTTCGCGAGGCGCGGCACGAACCGCTCCAGCACGAGGAACACGGCGAAATACAGCCCCCAGAGCACGAAGACCCAGTCCGCGCCGTGCCAGAGACCGGTCAGAGCCCAGACGACGCAGAGGTTGCGGATCTGTTTTGCGGGGGAGCAGCGGCTCCCGCCGAGCGGGATGTAGATGTAGTCGCGGAACCAGGAGCCCAGCGTGATATGCCAGCGCCGCCAGAATTCCCCGACGGAGGTCGAGGCGAAGGGATGCCGGAAGTTTTCCGGGAGGCCCACGCCGAACATCCGCCCGAGGCCGATGGCCATGTCGCTGTACCCGGAGAAGTCGAAGTAGATCATCAGCGCGGAGCCGACGGCGGTCATCCAGAGCATGAGGACGCTCGAACCGGCCGCGCCGTCCTTCGCGAGTTCCGCGAGCAGGTTCGCGATCAGGACCTTTTTCCCGAGGCCCACGGCGAACCGCAGCGCGCCGTCGCTCGCGCCCTTCCAGGTGACGCGCCCCGAGAGCATCTGCGCGCGCACGTCCTCAAAGCGGACGATCGGCCCGGCGATGAGCTGGGGGAAGAACGTCAGGTACGCCGCGAAGACGAGGAAGTTCCGCTCTGGGGGGATGCGGCCCTTCACGACGTCCGCGACGTAGCTGATCGACTGGAACGTATAGAAGCTGATGCCGATGGGCAGCGCGATCCGAAGCAGCGGGAGCTGCGCGCCGGAAACGGAGTTGACGGCGGAGATCAGGAAATCCGTGTACTTGAAATAGAGCAGCAGGCCGACCGAGACGCAGCAGTTCAAAACGAGCATGAGCCGGGGCCGGAAGCGCTTTGTCAAAAGCCCGAAGGCCCACGCCGTCACCGCGACAAAGAGCATCAAAAACACATACAGCGGCTCCCCGAACGCGTAGAACACGAGGCTCACCGCGAACAGCGCCGCGCACCGCGCCTTCCCCCGCGCGAGAAGCCCTGCGAGCAGCGCCAGCGGCAGGAAGAAAAACAAAAACGGGATGCCTGCAAATACCATTTGTACCTCCCCGTACTTTTCTTGAAAGAAAAGTACGCAAAAGAACTTTTGGGTCGCGTTGGTCGTTCGCTGCGCGAACTTCGCCGGCGCGATTGACGAGCGCTGCCCCGCGTCGGAAACTGGGTATGTGAGGGAGCCTGTTTCCGCGCCTAGCAAGCCCACCTAGAGCGAACGAAAGCGGCCCTGCCGCCGCGCCTACCTTTTCTGAAGAAAAGGTAGAACCAGAAGACTTTTACGTCGCGTTTCGCGCGCCTGTGCGCGCTTACCGATGTCGATGGATTTCCCTCGCAGTCCGCGCAATAGGTGCTGTGAGGAAAAATAGATTTCTCCTGTTCTCCGCGAGCCGATGCAGGGCAAACGAACGCAGCTCTGCCGCCGCTCTGCGAACTACGCCGGTGCGGTTGGCAGGCGCTACCCCGCGCCGGAAGCCGGAGTTGGTGTGGAGGGTCGGCTTCCGATTTCGGTGAGAAAACGTAGAGCGAACGAAGGCGGCCATGCCGCCGAGCTGGCGCAGGGAAAATATCGCCGCGGCGGCTGGAAGCCAAACATTTTGCCGCAGGAAAATTACCGAGGCGCAGAGCCTCCGTAGGAAGGCGAGGCTCTGCTTTCGGCGTATTATATTAGAGCAAACGTCAAGGTCTTTTGATCCAAACTTTTCTTCCAGAAAAGTTTGGTTAGTCGGCGAGCTTATGGAAGGCTTCGGCGTACTTATCGGAGTTCTCGGCCATCGCGAAGAAGATCAGGTCGCCTTCGCTCTCAACGCGCACGTCGGAGGGATCGACCTCCACGCAGACCCACTTGCGCGGGTTGGCGTTCGCCATGATGTCCTCCTTGAGCTTCTCGACGTCGACGCCCTCGTTGACGCGCAGCAGGCAGACCTGGTACGGCACGACGTTGATCATCGGGACGCTCGCGTACGCAGCAGAATAATCCACGTCCTTCACGAAGAAGTAGTACTCGAACTGGTCCTCGGGGATCTCGAACTCATCCAGCCCGCCGAGGAAATCGCGGGTGTCCGCGTCCACGTCGGCGGTCTCGTAGATCTTTTCCATGATGTCGGGGAGCTCGCCTTCGATCTTTCTGCCGCCGGAGGACGAACCGCCCGAACAGGCGGCGAGCGCCAGCAGGAGGACAAGGCACAGGGCGAGCGCGGAAATACGGATCGACTTTTTCATAACAAAACCTTCCTTTACAAAAGCATTCGGGCGGGAGCAAAACATCTTCGCCCTCTTCGGGACAGCCGGAGAAAGCTGGGTCCCTTCACTGGAAATGTAGGGAAAAAGCGCACTGCGTTACGCTTTTTGACAAATTATTTTTTAGGGGCGGGAGCCGGTTTCGGCTGCGGGCCCGCTTCGTAGAACGTGACCGCGTCCTCAACGCTGCCGTCGAAGACGATCTGCCCGTCGCTCATCACGACGCCGCGCTTGCAGAACGTGAGCGCGGTCTCCGCGGAATGGGTGACGAAGAGCAGCGTGATGTCGCCGCGCATGATCTCGTCGATCTTCCGGCTGCACTTTTCCCGGAACGCCTTGTCGCCGACGGCGAGCGCCTCGTCGACGATGAGGATCTCCGGGTCGGTATTGACGCAGATAGAAAAGCCGAGCCGCGCCTTCATTCCGCTTGAGTATGTGCGCACCGGCTGGTCGATATACTCCCCGAGCTCGGCGAACGCGGTGATCTCCGGCTCGAGTTCGGCGATGCGTTCGTCGGAGAGCCCGAGGATCTGGCCCTTGAGGTAGATGTTTTCCCGGCCGGTAAATTCCGGGTCGAAGCCGCTGGTCAGCTCCAAAAGGGCGCTGACCGTGCCGTGGACCTCGACTTCGCCTTTCGTGGGGAAGGTGACGCCGGTGATCATCTTGAGGAGCGTCGATTTGCCTGCGCCGTTTCGCCCGAGGATCGCGACGGATTCCCCCTTGCGCACCGTGAGGGAGAGGTCCCGGACGGCGTGCTTTTCGCTGTGGGACACGCGGTCGAAAAACAGGCCCAGCAGGCGTTTTCGGCTGGAGGCGTAGAGCTTGTACGTCTTGGAGACGTCCCGGAACGCGATGGCCAACTCTTTTTCCATGCAGTCACCTCACAGCACGTCCGCGAGCTCCGGGCGCACGCGGCGGTAGCAGAAATAGCCGAGCACCCAGATGACGACCAGCTCGATGCCGAAATAGAGGAGGCGCTTCGGCTGCTCGAAGAACCATTTGTTGTAGATAAAGCAGTTGCGGTAGCCGTTGCAGACGAACGTGACGGGGTTGATCATCAGGAAGGATTTCGCGACGGGATTTTCCATGCGGTCCACCTCCCAGAGGATGCCGGAGAGCCAGAACACCGCCGTCACGAACGAGCGGATGAGGTTGCTGAAATCCCCGCTCACGGCCGCGATGGGCGAAGAAAGAAACGCCCATCCCGTAAAGAACAGGAAGTTGCAGAGCATATAAAACGGGAGCTGCACGAGATAGACGGTCGGGAGATGCCCCGTGCAGAGGAAGATCAAGATCGTGCAGAGCTGCAGGATGCAGTGGACGGTAAACTTGGAAAGGCTCGTAAATGTCGGGATCGTGGAGACCGGGTACTTCATCTTCGTGACGAGGTACCGGTTCTTGGCGATGCAGTTCGTCCCGGAAAGCAGCATTTCGCTGATGTAAAACCACGGGATCATGCCGCAGATCAGCCACAGGATGAACGGAAAGCCCTGAATGTCCCCGCCGCGCCTGAGTCCCAGCGCGAACGCGAACCAGTAGACGAATATCGTCACCAGCGGCTTGATGACCGCCCACGCCCAGCCCAGCGCCGACGCGCGGTACGTCCGCCGCAGATCCGACCCCGCGAGCCGCAGAATCTGCCAGCGGTATCGGATGTGGTCCCGGACGATGTCCTTCACGCTCTCCACCGAGTCCGGCCGAAAACGTACGCTCTCTTCCTGCATCTTCTGTCACCTCCTCGTACTTTTCTCCTACTTTTCTTGAAAGAAAAGTAGGCAAAAGAACTTTTACGTCGCGTTGGTCGCGTGTGCTTGCACACGCTTCGCCGGTGCGTTTTTGGGGCTTTGCCCCGCGCCATAAGCTGAAATTGGGTGGTGGGCCTACCTCCGCTTCCGGTAAGCCAGCGTAGGGCAAACGAAAGCGGCCTTGCCGCCGCCAACCTTTTCTGAAGAAAAGGTTGGACCAAAAGACTTTACGTCGCGTTGGTCGTTCGATTTGCGAACTTCGCCGGTGTGGTTGGTGGGTGTCGCCCCGCGCCGGAAACGCTGTTTGTATAGTGAAACTGCTTCTGCTCCCCGCAAGCTTGCTTTCGTCGCGCGTGCAGACCCACGCTTCGCCGGAGCATTTGGAGGGCTTTGCCCCGCGCCATAAGCTGAAATTGGGTGGTGGGCCTACCTCCGCTTCCGGTAAGCCAGCGTAGGGCGAACGAAAGCGGCTTTGCCGCCGCGTTGTCGTTCGCTTCGCGAAATTCGCCGAAGCGGTTGGCAGGTATTGCCCCCGCGCCGGAAACGCTGTTTGTATAGTGAAATTGCTTCTGCTCCCCGCAAGCCCGCTTTTATTGTGCATGCAGGCCTACGCTTTGCCAGCAGTTCCGGCGGGCTTTGCCCCGCGCCGGAAGCTGTGTCCGTGTGGAAAGTTTGCTTCCCAGTACAGTAAATTAGGGTAGGGCAAACGTCGCCGCGCCGCTAGGCACCGAAACAGGCTTTGCCTGCGGTTATTATACCATAAGCGCGAAGCGCGTTGGTATAATCAGCCATCGCCCGTTGCCGCGGCCCAAGGCCGTTTCTCCGCTCTGTCAAACGCTGAGGAACACGCCCTCGCTTCCCGCGAGTGGACGTAGCGTAAACGAAAGCGGCTCTGCCGCCAAACTGGGCGGGCAAATATAAATCTGTATAATAACCGCTGCCCTTGCGGTTATTATACCATAGTGGTAAAAGTTAAGCAAGTACAGATTTGCTTTTCGGAAAAAGAGAAGCGGCGGGGAGGCCCGCCGCTGGATGTGATTTCGGGTTTGTTCAGGGGTGGTTGACGACGCCGATGAAGAGCAGGGAGCCGTCGTCGCCGGTGATCGCAAAGAGGAACGGTCGGTCGAGCGTGAACTCGACCTTTTCGCCGACGGGCGGCTCGCCCGCGCCGGTCATGGCGATCTCCGTATAGGCCGCGGCCTCGCAGCCCTCCTCATCGACGGTGACGCGCGCGGCGTGCCGCACGGCGGAGACGTACGGCCGGACCTCTTCGAGCAGGCCCTGCGGCAGCATCGGGGAGAAATCGGCGCTGGCCTCGTCAAACACATCGGTCACGCCGAGGGCGGAGAGGCTCGAGATCAGGTCCGTGTCGCGGACGACGTCGAACTTCGGGACGGAGAGCTCGATCTCCGCGTACTGTTGGTCCTCCCACGAATCGCTTTGCAGCAGGAAGTCCACCGCCTCGCCGCTTTCGAGCAGTTCGTCGGGGGAGACGCCCTCGTCCGGCAGAAGGAACCACATGTAGCCGCTGTTCTGCAGCCCCTTCGGGACGGCGGAAAAGCGCTCGCCCCAGTAGAAATGCCCGTCGGTCGTCTGGTGCATGAAGTCGGCGGTCCTGTCACCAGAGGGCGCGTGGAACGTGCCCGGCTCGGTGCGGTTTATGTTGAATTCCGCCTTCCACCGCGCGCGGTAGTAGACCGTCGAGACGAGCGCGAGGGCGGTCTCCGGGTCGAACGAGAGGCCGCCCGCCTGTTCCGTGAGGCGGTCTCCAGTGTGTTCGTTCACCCAGCTTTGCAGCGCTTCGTTGTACGCATCGCTGCCCATCTCGCCGCGGAACGAATCCGCGCGGTAGTCCTTCGCGAGTGTGCCCATCGTATTTTGCACGTATTCGAGGCCGTCGTTCATCCAGACGGAGTTCGCGATCAGGCTCGTCACCGTGCCGTCGTCCTGGTAGTTCGCGTTCCAGAGGGCTTTCGAGTTTGACCGCACGTCCTCGAGATCTGCCGCGCCGAGCAGGGAGAGGAGCTGCGCGCGACTCTCGCCGTCGGTCAGCTCGGAGAGCATCGAGAGCGCGAGGTAGATGTTGAGCGGCGAGCAGACGCGATTCTCCTCCGCGTCCCCGGCGAGCAGCAGCGGGACGGCAGCTTCCGCGAAGCTGTCCAGCGCGCCGTCGTAGCTCTCATAGGTCTGCCGCAGGGCGCGGCGCTCCTCGGCCCAGCGGTCGAAGTTCGCTTCGGAGTACTCCTCGCGCTTCGGGAGCTCCGCCGCCGCGACCATGAACCCGCCCCCGCCGGTCTTGCCGCCGGACATTCTCGGGAACAGCACCGCCGTGAGCACGAGCACGACGGCGAGCGCCGCCGCGACCGGCGCGGCCCAGCGCCTGCGGCGCAGGCTCTGTTTCGGCGGGGGCGGCGCGGCGCGCTCGATCTGGTCGTCGCGGATGTCGGTGATCCCGTTCCAAAGGTCTTCTCCGTTCATACCGTAAGATCCTCCTTTTCCAACTCGGTTTTGAGGTGCAGCCGCAGCGTCTGCATCCGGCGGGCGAGGCGGTTCGCGGGGACGCCCTCGGCGAGGGCGAGGGCGTTCAGCGGCTCGCCGTACCAGTAGCGCCGCACGAACAGCACGCGGTCGGCTTCGGGAAGGGAATCGAGCCAGCGGGAGAGGACCTCCGCGAGGGCCGCCCGGTCCGCCGAGATCTCAGCGGCGCGCTCGGGGATGCATTCGTCGAGCTCGGAGAGCATCCGCTCCATGCCGGGGTATCGCTTCGCCGCGCGGTTTTTCCGAAAGCGGCTGACCGAGAGGTTTCGCGTGATGCGCCCGAGAAACGCGCGCAGCGATGCGGGACGGTCCGGGGGCATCCGGTTCCACGCGGCGAGCCATGTGTCGCTGACGCACTCCTCGGCGTCCTCCCTGCTCGAGAGGATATTGACCGCGACCCGCCGGCAGAACGGACCGTGCTTTCTGTCTGTTTCCGAGATGGCGCTCTCGTCGCGCCGGTGGTACAGTTCGATGACCTCGGCGTCTTCCATTCGGACCCCTCCTTTTTCCGTTCTACCTGTTCTGTCGCAAAACGCGGGCTCGATATACGCGCGCGGGAAAAATATTTTTGAAAAGCGGCGCCTTCCGGAGAGGAAAGCGCCGCAAAGTGAACATTTTCAATCGCCCGCCCGGCGTGCGGACGCAGGTATCTGCCCGCGTAGGCCGAAGCTCAGAGCGTGAGCGTCATGCCGTCGAACGCGACGGTGAGGGGGAAGGGCAGCTCGTCGGCGCGGGCCTCGGTGTCGCCCAGCCGTTTCGGATTTACATGGTTGACGACGAGATGCGCGGCGTCGACCTGCGCGAGCGTGGGGAAGCAGTCCGTGAAGACCGTGTTGTGCGCGCACTCGCAGACCGCGAGGTCCCAGTGCGCGTCCCCGGCGATCTCCGGGAATTCCGGGTAATTCGGGCTCATGTCGCCGCTGAAAAGCAGTGGCTTCCCCTCCACGCGGATGCGGAACGCGTGGGCGTCCGGCATATGCCGGGTGGGGACGGCGGAAAGCTCCAGCGTGCCGTCGCGGAAGACCGGCCCGTCCCGGTAGACATGGAACTGCAGCCGCTCCGCCTCCTCCTTCGCGAGGAGGCTGTTTTCCCACCGCGTGAGCATATCGGCGCACTTTTGGTTCGGGAGAAAGATGTCGGGAGCGGCGTCGCGGTAGAACCAGCCGATCTGCGTGCAGAATTCCGGCAGCCCTTCAAAGTGGTCGGCGTGCGGGTGCGTGATGAACACGGCGCGCACGTCGCGGTGCGCGATGCCGTACCGGAGCAGCAGCGGAGAGATCGGAGCGCCGGCGTCGATGATGTACCACCCGCCGTCCGTGCCGAGAAACGTCGCCGAGCAGAAGCGGTCCTTTTCCGGGACGCCGTGGCTCGTGCCGGCAAAAATGATCTTCATGGGGTTCCTTCCTTTCTCCAAAGGCTGTTTTCCCCGCCGGGGCGGGGAAAACAGGAAAGGGCCGCGCTAAGCGGCCCTTTTGGGCGTTTATTTGACCAGCCGGTCGCGGCACTCGAAGTACTTCTCCTGCGTCTTTTTGACGATCTCCTCCGGGATCTCCGGGGCGGGGGTGAGCCCGTTCAGGTGGTTTTCGATGAGCCAGTCGCGCAGGAACTGCTTGTCGAGGCTCGCGGGGGACGTGCCCTCCCGATATTCGTCGGCGCTCCAGAAGCGGCTGGAATCCGGCGTGAAGAGCTCGTCGCAGAGGACCAGTTCGCCGTTTTCGTCGAGGCCGAACTCGAACTTCGTATCCGCGAGGATGATGCCGCAGGAGTACGCGTAGTCGTAGCACTTTTTGTAGAGCGCGATGCCGACCTCTTCGATCTGCTTCGCGAGCGGCTCGCCGATGGCCTTCGCGACATCCGCGAAGGTGATGTATTCGTCGTGGCCCTCCTGCGCCTTCGAGGACGGCGTGAGGATCGGCGTCTCGAGGCGCTGTGCCTGCCGCATCCCGGCGGGGAAGGAGAAGCCGGAGAACGTGCCGGTCTTCTGATAGCTCGACCACATGGAGCCGAACATGAACCCGCGGATGATGAATTCAAACGGCAGCATTCTGCACTTCTTGACGAGCACCGTGCGACCCTCGTTCCACTCGGTGCGGAACTCGGCGGGCATATCGTTGAGATCGGTGGAGATCATGTGGTTCTTCACGATGTCCTTCGTGTAATCGAACCAGAACGAGGAGATCGCGTTCAGCACGCGGCCCTTATCCGGGATGGGCGTCGGCAGCACCACGTCGAACGCGGAGACGCGGTCCGTGGTGACGATGACGAGCCGATCGTCGGAGATGTCGTAAATGTCGCGGACCTTGCCGCTGAAATCCTTCTGCATGGGAATAGCCTCCTGATTTTTGCCCGTTTGGGCCGTCTGTGCTTATAGTTTAGCGCATTTTCGCACAACCGTCAATAGGAAGGGATGGAGAAAAAAGGAGAGCGAAGCGGGGGGGTTAGTCATTTTTCATAAATCCCCGAAGGCGGAGCATCACGCGCAGGCGGTTTTCGCGCGATCTTTGAGCAAAAAGGAGAGGGAGGCGCGCGGGCGGGGCTTTATGTTTTCGCGGGACGGTCGGGCCGCATGAACCGCGTGATCACCGCGATCAGCGGGTAGGCGATGAGCTGCACGCCGATGACGCAGAAGACGATGAACGTCTGGATCGGGCCGTTTTGCACCGGGATGAAGTCCGCCGTCGGCGCCTGATAGCCGAGGTGGGAGATGCCGAAGTTGAAGATGCAAAGTGCCGCGCCGCCCATGATCGTTCCGATGCAGTTGACGACCGAGGACGAGAAGCCGTCGCAGCGCTGGCCGCTGACGCGGCCCACGTCGTCGAGCGCGTCCCCGAGCATCCCCGAGACCATGTAGCTTGAGGGGATCGAGCCCACCGCGCGGATGAACTGCCCCGCCAGCACGACCGCGAGGTTCCGGGGGTTCATCAGGCACAGCCCCGCGCCGAGCGTCGAGAGCACCATGCCGAGCAGCATGGAGTTCCGCTTGCCCAGTTTTTTGGCGAGGGGGTTGCAGAGCAAAATCCCGATGCCGAGCGGCGCCTGCCCGAGCGCGTAAAACAGCGCCTGCGTGTGGCCGTCGTTGTAGCTGCCGAGCACCCAGTTGCAGTAATAGAACGTACCTGCGCTGAACAGCGCGTTGACAAGGTTGATAATCGCGAGATAAATCATCAGCACGACCCAGCTGCGGCTCTTCACGCAGCAGCGAAGCTGCGCGGAAAGGCTGACCGTCTCGGCGGAGGGCGCGTCGCTCTGCGTGACGCGCTCCCGGGTGAAGAAGAATTCCAGCAGGATCAGCGGCAGAGAGACGATCGCGAGCGCGACGGCCACCGCGATCCAACGGCTGCCGAGCACGCCCATGAAGGGCACGAGCAGGCAGGGAAAGATAATTGCCACAAAGGAGCCCGCCGCCATGCCGGGCGTGTTCGCCACGGTGGAGAGCTGCTGACGCTCCGCCGGGTCGTTCGTGGCGAGGGGGACGAGCAGCGTGTGCGCGGTGCTGTACATCGTGAAGGCTACGGCGTAGAACACCGTGTAGCTCGTGAAGATCCAGATCGCGGTGAGGTTGTCGCTGCCCGTCGGCACGGCGAACAGCAGCACGAGGCAGACGACCATCAGCGGCGCGGAAAAGAGGATCCACGGCCGGGCCTTGCCCTGCCGCGACTTTGTGTGGTCCACGACGAGCCCCATGAAGATGAAGGTCAGAACGTCCAGCACCTTCGCGACGATCGGGAACGTGCTGATGAACATCCCGCCCCAGATGCCGCCGATCTGCAGCACGTCCGTGTAGTAGACGTTGAGGTAGTTGCTCAAAATGGAGTTCATCACCATGACGGCGATCGGACCCATGAAGTAGCCGAGGATCTTCTCGCGGCCCGTCACCTTTTCAGCGGGCACGCGGCTGTCAAAGAGTTTGGAGGAGAGCAGTCCCTGCTTCACGGCTCAGCCCTCCTCTTCCATGAGGATCTTCCGGAGCTTTTCTTCGAGCGCCGGGATCTCCCCGCCGAGCTTTTGAAGGCCCATCCGCGTGAACGGCGGGCGCAAGGCCAGCGTGATCGAGCACCCGAACAGCCCGGCCAGCAGCGAGAGCGTGAACGCGATGTGCCAGCCGAGATGCAGGAATAGAAAACTCAGGCCGATGCACGCCGCGCCCGCCATGCCGACGAGCACCACGCGCTCGAGGTAGTACCGCTCGACCTTTTTGTCGACGGCTTCGATCTCCGCGAGCACCGCCTCGCACCGCGCGCGCTTTGCCGCGAGCGCGGCGGGCTCCGTCTCCTCCCGGACGAAAACGATCTCCGCCACCGGCGACGCGCTGTTCTCCTTCGTGCGGCTCCACACGCGCCACCCGAGCGCCGTGTAGCAGCCGGCGGTCATCGCCTCCCGCTCCTGCCGCACCCAGCGCGTCAGCTTCTCCTGCCCGATCTCCCCGTTTGCCATGAAGATCCTCCCTTTCCCGCGCCCGGACATCTCGCCGGGCGAATTTCTTCTTGCGTTCTCTCCCGCGCCGTGTTATGATTAACACGTCGCCTGTTGTTGTTTTATTGTAGCACTGCTCTATACCCGCTTCAACCGTCAATTACAAGACGAGCGTTGTGTAAATGTATTTGCGAAGGTCGCGTAAGGTCGAGCCAAGGTCGCGCTTTTCTGAAGAGAAAGCGAGACGCTTGGCTTCGCCAATCGTCCATCTTCCTCTCAGCGGGAAGAAGAACCGGGAAGCTGCTTCCCCTAAGAGTGGCCCAAAAGACTTCGCTGGGCTCGACCGGGGGCAGGGTGCAATTTTGGGGCGTGCAACTCCACCGGGGGCTTCGCCTCCGGCGCGGGCGGCAGAGCCGTTTTCGTTTGTCCTACGTAAGCTCGCGGGAAGCCGGAGAAATCCCCTTTCCCACGCAGAACTTCCGGCGCGGGTTGCGCGGGGAAAGATTTTGGCAGCAGTAAGCGCGCACCAGCGCGCGCCCCGCGACGTAAAAGTTCTTTTGCCTACTTTTCTTTCAAGAAAAGTAGGCGCGACGCAAAAGTTCTTTTGTCGACTTTTCTTTCAAGAAAAGTCGCCTGCGGTGCGGCGACGTTCGCCCTACGTTGGCTTGCGGAAAGCGGAGGCGGGCTTACCACATCAACCCGGTTTCAGGCGCGGGGGGAAAGTTTCTCAGACACACCGGCGAAGTTCGCGGAGCGAACGACCAACGTGACGAAACAGCCTTTGCCTGCGCGACGTAAAAGTCTTTTGGCTCCACCTTTTCTTCAGAAAAGGTGGAAAGGAGAGAGAAATGAACACAAAAAACAATTTGAAATTTCAGGAGACGGACGGGAAGATCCGGGCGGCGTTTCTCGCCGCGCTGCAAAAAAAAAAGATCTCCGAGATCACGGTCGCGGAGATCTGCCGGGCGGTAGGGATCAACCGCTCGTCGTTCTATCTGCACTATCTGGACGTGTACGACATCCTCGAGAAGATGACGCGGGAGGTCGGGGAGGAGATCGCCGGGGAGATCATGGGGATGCACCTCACGCCGCGCGACTTCGCGACCGGCGCGTACCTGCCGCCGGTGTTCCGGCACATGGAGCGCCGCCGGGATTTCTATCTGCTCTACTTCCGCGAAATGGGCACGAAGGACATCGAAACGCATTTCGGGGAACTCCTCGACGCCGTCGCGAAGCCGTTCATGAAGGCGGCGGGCATCGAGAGCGAGCGCCGCATCGCGTACCACTTCGCGCTGTACCAGGCGGGGGTGCTCGCCGTCGTGAAAAAATGGCTGGAATGGGGCTGCGTTGAGACGCCCGAGGAGATGGCGCAGACCGTCACATCGAGCATCGCCGCCGTGCCGCCGGAGGTGAGCGGCGCGGATTGGGAAGCATTCTCGCAGTAAAAGAACCGCCTGCGGGGTTCATGCCCCGGCGAGGCGGCCATTTCGGATCGCATGGAAAATGTACTGCTGGGCGAGCCCGGCGTCTGCGCCGAGGCGCGCGGGGTCGAGGCCGGGGAGCAGCGCGAGCGCGCGCTTCATCCAGACGTCGACAGGGAAGCACTCCATCCGGTGCAGGCCGTAGAGCAGCGCGCAGTCCGCGACCTTCCGCCCGACGCCCGGCAAGGCCATCAGCGCCGCGCGCGCCTCTTCGAGCGGCAAATCGCGCAGCGCTTCGAGGTCGAGCGCGCCGGAGGCGGCGCGCTGCGCCGCCGCAAGGACGTACTGTGCGCGGTAGCCCGCGCGCAGCGGCGCGAGGTCGGAGAGTTCGCACGAGGCGAGGCGTTCTGCGCCGGGGAACGCGTATTCCCCGGGCGAAATTTCTTCGCCGAACGCGGCGCAGAGGCGCTCCACGATGCCCTCGATGCGCGGAATGTTGTTGCACTGCGAGAGCAGGAACGTCACGAAGCCCTCCCACGGCTCCTGCCGCAGGAGGCGGATGCCCGGCGCGAACGCCAGCACATCCCGCAGCTGCGGGACCGCCGCGGCGATGCGCGCCCGCGCCGCCGCGTAATCCGCGCCGAGATCGAAATAGTCGAACCAGATCTCCCGGAATTCCGTTTCCGTGCAGTCGAATTCCACCGCACCGTCCGCCTGCACCGCGGTCAGCGCGTGGCCGAACGCGACGCCGTGCCACGCTTCGGGCGCGCCGGACACGGAGACGCACCGCCAGCGAAAGCTCTGCCCGCAGGAAAGCGTCTCCCCGAGGGAAAACAGCCCGTCCGCCGGGGAGACGAGGATCACCGGTTCTTGCCCTCGGTCTGCGTGGAGACCGTGACCGGCCGCGAGGTGAGGAGCTCGATCGCGCGCTCGATGGCGTCGCGGGAGTTGCCCCAGTCGCCGCCCGCGTTCCGGTAGTCGAACATCCGGCAGAAATGCGTCACGTCGCCCTGCACCGTGTCTAGGTACTGCTTCGTGAGCTTCTTCGTCACTTCGGCGAAGGGCTCGAAATTTTTGCGCGGCATCTTCTGCGCGGCCTTCAGAATGAACCCGTAATGCGAGAGGCAGATGTGCGTCTGCGCGGCGTAGAGGTCGCGGAACTCCGGCTCCGTCTGCCAGAGCTTGATGACCGTCGCCGAGAGGTGCTCCATGTTCTGGTCGATGTTCTCGCAGACGAAGCAGGAGTGCTGCCGCTTGTCGTGCGCGGCGAGGACCTTCTT
>CANQIG010000020.1 GCA_947623765.1 uncultured Clostridia bacterium
TGGAAACGCGCGCTCAGGCGCTACGGCATCGACGCGATGAGCGCGATGGCGCAGGGGCTTTTCGCCTCCCTGCTCATCGGGACGATCCTCTCGACGCTCGGGCAGCAGCTCGGCATCCCCGCCCTCGATGAGATCGGCGGCTGGGCCAAGAGCGCGGCGGGACCGGCGATGGCGGTCGCCATCGGCTACGCGCTGAAAGCGCCGCCGCTCGTCCTGTTCTCGCTCGTCACCGTGGGCGGCGCGGCAAACACGCTCGGCGGCGCGGGCGGCCCGCTCGCGGTCCTCGTGATCGCGATCGTCGCGACAGAGCTCGGCCTGCTCGTCAGCAAGAAGACGAAGATCGACATCCTCGTGACGCCCACCGTGGTGATCCTCTCCGGCAGCCTGCTCTCGTACCTCATCGCGCCGGCCATCGGCTCGGCGGCGGCGCAGCTCGGCGCGCTCATCCGCTGGGCGACGGAACAGCAGCCGTTCCTCATGGGCGTTGTCATCTCGGTCGTCGTCGGCGTCGCGCTGACGCTCCCCATTTCCTCGGCGGCGATCTGCCAGTCCCTGCTGCTCACGGGCCTCGCGGGCGGCGCGGCGGTCGCGGGATGCTGCGCGCAGATGATCGGCTTCGCGGTCATCAGCTTCCGGGAGAACCGCTGGGGCGGCCTCGTCGCGCAGGGCATCGGCACCTCGATGCTCCAAATGTCGAACATTTTGAAGAATCCGCGCATCTGGATCGCGCCGACGCTCGCCTCCGCGGTCACGGGGCCGCTCGCGACGTGCGTGTTCGGCCTCGAGATGAACGGAGCGCCCATCGCGAGCGGGATGGGCACCTGCGGTCTCGTCGGGCAGATCGGCGTGTACACCGGCTGGGTGCAGTCCGTCGCCGACGGGACGAAGGCCGCGATCACCCCGATGGACTGGATCGGCCTCGCGCTGATCTGCTTCGTCCTCCCCGCCGTGCTCTCGCTCCTCTTTGATCTCGCCGCGCGAAAGCTCGGCTGGGTCAAGGACGGCGACATGAAGCTCGACCTGTAAGACCCTGAAAAACGCAAAAGCTCCCCGGCGGGGACGCTTCGCTCGAAAGCGTCTCTCCCGGGGAGCTTTTTGGCTTTTTCTGTCCCCTAGTCGGGGATCCTGCGCTGTGGCGCTGCGAAAAACGGTGCCGGTCAGACCGCGGCCTTCACGGCGGCGCGGATCTTCCGGAGCAGCGCGTCGGGGTCCACGGACGGGTCGGCCTTCACGAGGGCCGCGACGATGTCCGGGATATCGGCGGAGGTGTAGTGATCGGTCATGGTGATCTGCCGCGCAAAATACTCGTTGCGCGTGAGAAGCGGGGAAAAACGGCGGGCGTTTTTCCGGCCCGGTCCGTCGTTCATCGTCGCGTCGAGATATCCGTTGTCCATCAGGTTATTGATAATAACATGGAACGAATTCCGGGCAAACAGCGGGTCGTCCGGGTCGCGCTGCGCGATCTCCATGATCTCGCCGCGATTGAGCGGGCGTCCGGCCTCCCATAACAGCTGCATCATGGCAAGCTCAGAATTCGTGAGACGTATTTTTTTCGAGTTTTTCATGTCCCATTGCCTCCTTATCGTTCCGCGCGAGGGTGCGTGGATGTATATGCAGAACGACTCGACATATATAGTATATTTGCAATTTCCTTTTTTGTCAAGGCATATAGGAAAAAAACTCGGAAATTGACAAAAAAGTCAACTGGATGAGACGGATTCCTCCTCGAAGAAAAGCGCTCGGAAATAAGGCAGAGCCAGCGCCCAGTCGCAGTAGGCGTGCCATTCGTCGAGCTTGTGATCGCGCCGCGCGAAATACTGGTTCCGGATGTTTTCGTAGTTCATCGTGACGGTGCGCATCTGATTGTAGCTCTCCGGCAGGAGCTGGATGAGGCTGTACCAGAGGGTTTTGTCCTTCGTCTCGACGAACCGCAGGCGCAGGTCCTCCAGAGACGCGAGGAGCGCGTCGAACGCTTCCCTTGCCTCCGGCACGAGGCGCTCGGCGCTGAAATCCGCGGCCTCGATGGGCTTCGCGTGGAGCTTGTGCATGGTGCTCGTGGAGTTCGCGACGGTCCCCACCTTGTAGGTGTCAAACTCCTTCCACCAGTAGAGCGGTGCGGTGATATCCACCGTGACGAAGATCTGCCGGACGAATTTCCGGTGGTCGCTGCCGGCCTTGCAGAGCCGCTTCGCGAGGCTGAGGTCGTTCGGCCCGAAGACGAAGGTCCCGTCCGGCTCGGTGCGGCTGTCCATGCGGTCCCAGCTGTTCATGGGGTTGCGCGCGCCGCGCAGCGCGTTTTCAAAATTCATGACCGAAGTGCGTTCGAGTAAGATCATGGGGAGTCCTTTCCGCGGCTTTGCCGCCTCATTTGTGGTATCGGGAACCGTGCAAAATGGTGAACGCACGGTAGATCTGCTCCGCGAGCATGACGCGCGCGAGCTGGTGGGGAAACGTCATGCGCGACATGGAGACGCCGGGCCCGAGCGCCTTGACCCTCGGCGAAAGCCCGAACGACGAGCCGATGAGAAACGCGAGGCTGCTCTCCCCGCCGTTCGCCGCGTCCCCGATGCGCTTCGCAAGCGCCTCGGAACTCAGCAGCTCCCCCTCGATCACGAGCGGGAACGCGCGGCTCTTCCCGACGGCGGCGAGGATGCGGTCCGCCTCCTTCTCGAGTGCCGCCGCGATCTCGGCGGGCGACGGGTCTGCGGGAAGGCGCGCCTCCTCGAGCTCGACGACGGAGAACCGGCAGAACGCTGAGAGGCGCTTCGCGTATTCTTTGACGGCGTCGCGCCAGTATGCCTCTTTCAGCTTCCCGACGCAGACGAGCTTGACCTCCAGCATTTTTCCTCCTAAAACGTCAGGACGCGGCCATCCGTGTTCTCCACCGGCGCGGCCTCGAGCGTATATGTATCGGGGGCGGCCCCGGCTTCCTCCAGCCCGTGGACCGCCGCGCGCAGCGCCGTCTCCGGCGTGTTGTTCTCCCGGCTCAGATGCGCGAGGAGGAACCGCCGCGTCCCCGAAGCGTAGAGCCGCTGCAGCAGCGCCGCGCAGCCGTCGTTCGAGAGGTGTCCCCAATCGGAGAGGATGCGGCGCTTCAACCGGTACGGATATGGGCCGGTCCGCAGCATCGCTTCGTCGTGGTTCGATTCTACCACCGCGAGATCCGCCCCGGCAAGATGGTTCGCGACCTCGTCCGTCACGTGCCCGAGGTCGGTCGCGAAGCCGAGCGTCTTCCCGTCCGGGCACGCGACGCGAAAGCCGAGGCTCTCCGCCGCGTCGTGCGGCGTGCGGAACGGGGTCACGCGGAACGGTTCGAGCTCCACCTCGCGGGACATCATGTACGACGGGAATTTGCCGTCGAGCGCGCCGAGATCGGCCAGCGCGAGCAGCGTCCCCTTCGAGGCGAATACCGGCAGCGCATATCGGGAGGCGAACACCCGCAGCCCGGTCACATGGTCGCTGTGCTCGTGCGTCAAAAACACGGCCCGCAGCGCCAGCGGGTCCACGCCCGCGCGGCGCAGCGCCTGCTCCGTCTGCTTCGCGCTGCGGCCCACGTCGATCAGGATGCCCTCGGTCTTCGTGCCGATATAATAGCTGTTTCCGGTACTGCCGCTGAACAGCGGGATCAACTCCATGCGGACCTCCAAAATTCGTTCTTCCCGGTCCCCCGGGACAAGAAAACACGCCCGACGGCCAGCCGCCGGGCGCACATCGCAAATCTTATCCGATTTTCACAGCGGGGACCGCCGTGTCCCGCCTCAGGTACATATCCGCGCCGAGGCCGACGAACTTCTCCACAATGTCCTCGTAGCCGCGCTGGATATGCTCGATCTCCTCCACACGCGTCGTCCCATGCGCGGCAAGACCGGCGATGACCATCGCCGCGCCCGCACGCAGATCGACCGCGCGGACCGGCGCGCCGCGGAGGAAATCCACGCCCTCGATGATGGCGCTCTTGCCTTCCACCGTGATCTGTGCGCCCATGCGCCGGAGCTCCTCCACATAGCGGAAGCGCCCTTCGCCCCAGACGTTTTCATTCAAAATGCTTGTCCCCTGCGCCACCGCGAGCAGCGCCGCGATCTGCGGCTGCATATCCGTCGGGAAGCCCGGATGCGGCATCGTCTTCACATTGCATTTCGCGAGCGGGTAGGAACGGCGCACACGGACCGCGTCGTCATACTCGATGACCTCCACGTCCATCTCGCGGAGTTTCGCCGTGATGGACTCGAGGTGCTTTGGGGTCACGTTGCGCACCACCACGTCGCCCATCGTCGCGGCGGCGGCGGCCATATACGTCCCGGCCTCGATCTGGTCCGGGATGATCGAATACGTCGTCCCGTACAGGTGCTCCACGCCGCGAATCTTGATGACGTCCGTGCCGGCGCCGGAGATGTTCGCGCCCATGGAATTCAGGAAGTTCGCGAGGTCGACGATGTGCGGCTCGCGCGCCGCGTTCTCGACGACCGTGAGGCCCTTCGCCTTTACGGAAGCGAGGATGATGTTCATCGTCGCGCCGACCGACGCCATGTCGAGGTAGATGTGCGCGCCGTGCAGCTCCTTCGCGCGCACGGCGATCATGCCGTCGTCCAGGCTGTACGTGCAGCCGAGCGCGCGGAAGCCCTTGATGTGCTGGTCAATGGGCCGAACGCCGAAATCGCAGCCGCCGGGCAGCGGAACGATCGCCTCGTTGTACCGGCCGAGCAGCGCGCCGATGTTGTAGTACGAACCGCGCATCTTCCGCCCGAGCTCGCTGCGCACGACGTGCGTGTCGATGCCTCTCGGGTCGATCTCCACGGTGTTCCGGCCGACCCACGTGACCGTCGCGCCAAGCTCCCGAAGGATCCGGACGGAAAGCTCCACGTCCATGACGCAGGGCACGTTTTCGATGCGGCACGGAGACTCCGCCAGCGCGACCGCAGGCAAAATGGCAACGGCGGCGTTCTTTGCGCCGCTGATCATAACTTCACCGACAAGGCGGTTTCCACCGCGAATAACAAACTGATCCACTCTTCGACTTTCCTTTCCTTCGGCCTCGCCGCGCATAAGCTCCGTTGCCCGCAGCGCCCGCCGCCCCAAGTCCGGGTCAAGGCGATTTCCCTATCCCTGTTTCCCGCGCCGGGCGCGTCGAACGGCCCGCACGGCATCTCTATCGTAAAGTAAAGCATTTACTGAAATCAGACGCAGCGCACGGTGATCGGCACTGCGTTTAGTATTACCGTTATTTATGATAATACACAAAGGAAAAAAAGTCAATCCCTGAAATGGAATTTTCTGAAATTATGTAAAGTAAAGAGCCCAAACTTTACGCATTTGGGCTCTGAAAATCGAACTGCTGTTTTGTTTTTTGGCTTTTTTCGGCCCGCAAGCGCTTTTCCTTTCCGATGGCAAGGCGTTCCGCGCTCACTTTTCGCGGTGGAAGGAGATCGGCTTTTCCTCCCCGCGCATCAGCCGCCGGATGTTCTCCCTGTGCTTCACGATGACCGTGATCCCGAGCAGCGCGGCGAACAGCGTCGCGATGACGACGTAAATGAGCGGCAGGGAGCCATTCCCGTAATCGACCCAGAACGTCACGGCGAACGTGAAGAACGGGTACGCGGCGGCGGCGACGATGCTCGAGAGGGAGATCGTCCGGCGCAGGAGAAACACGACGCCGAAGATCAAAAGCTCCAGCAGGAAGACGCGCCAGTCGAGCAGGAGCATCATCCCTGCGGAGGAGGCCACGCCTTTCCCGCCGCGGAAGCCGAAGTAGAGCGGGTACATATGGCCGATCAGGCAGCAGTACCCGGCAGCGTACATTCCGATCTTCGCGAGCTGCTCGCCCGCGCCGCCGATATAAAACAGGATGATATAGCCGAGCGCGACCGAGACCGCGCACTTCAGGAAATCGCACACGAAGGTCAGGATCGAGGCCTTCGGCCCGGCGACGCGCATGACGTTCGTCGCGCCGGCGTTGCCGCTGCCGTGGCTGCGCACGTCGGTCTTCGCAAAGGCGCGCGTCAGGAGGATCGCGAAGCTGACGCTCCCGATCAGGTAGCCCGCCGCGCCGGCAAGCAGCAGCGGCAGGATCAGGTTCCAATAGGTGTTGGCAAGAAAACCGAAGATATTCACGGCGAGTCCTCCTTCCGCACGGTCGTGCCTATGTGTTGTCCTTCTCCCCGCGCTCCCGCACGAGCATCCGGATGGGCGTTCCCTCGAGCCCGAACACCTCCCGCAGCCGGTTTTCGAGATAGCGCTTGTAGGAGTAGTGGAACAGCTCCTTGTTGTTGACAAAGCAGACGAAGGTCGGCGGCTTTGTCGAGGCCTGCGTCATGTAATAGGTCTTGAGACGGCGGCCCTTGTCGGTCGGCGGCTGCACGCGCGCCGTCGCCTGCGCGAGGATCTCGTTGAGTACGCCGGTGCGGATGCGCATGGCGTTCGACGCGGCGGCCTGCACGATCAGCTCGAACATCCGATCCAGCCGCTGGCCGGTCTTCGCGGAGATGAAAACGAACGGTGCGTAGGACATGAAAGAGAAGTCGTTTTCGAGCTTTTTCGTGTATTCCTGCATGGTTTTGTCGTCCTTTTCGACGGCGTCCCACTTGTTGACCGCGATCACGCAGCCCTTCCCGGCCTCGTGCGCGATGCCGGCGACCTTCGAGTCCTGTTCGGTGAAGCCGACCTCGCCGTCGAGCAGGATCACGCAGACGTCCGCACGGTCCACGGCCATCTCGGCGCGCAGATTGCTGTAATATTCGATGCTGTCCTCGACGCGGCTCTTGCGGCGCAGGCCGGCCGTGTCGATGAACGTGAACGTGCCGAATTCGTTCTCGACGGTCGTGTCGACCGCGTCACGCGTCGTCCCGGCGATGTCGGAGACGATGCAGCGGTTCTCCCCCGCCACACGGTTGACGAGCGACGATTTCCCGGCGTTCGGCTTGCCGATCACCGCGACGCGGATGCGGCCGCCGTCCTCGGGCTCGTCGTTTTCCGGCAGATGCTCGACGATCGCGTCGAGTAGGTCGCCGGTGCCGTGCCCGTGGACTGAGGAGACCTGGATCGGCTCCCCGAGGCCGAGATTGTAGAATTCGTAATAGTCGTCCGGCGGCGCGCCGATGGAATCGCACTTGTTGACGCAGACGATCACCGGCACGCGGCTCTTTTGGAGCTGCTCCGCGATGTCGAGGTCCGTCGCGACGACGCCTGAACGCACGTCCGTGACGAGCACAATCACGTCCGCCGCATCGATGGCGATCTGCGCCTGCTCGCGCATCTGCGTGAGGATCACGTCCTTCGCGGCGGGCTCGATGCCGCCGGTATCCACCAGCGAAAAATGGCGTCCCTTCCATTCGCAGGGCCCGAACACGCGGTCCCGCGTGACGCCCGGCGTATCCTCCACGATGGAGAGCCGCTGCCCGACAAGTTTGTTGAAAAGCGTCGATTTCCCGACGTTCGGCCGCCCGACAATGGCGACAATGGGTTCGGCCATGACCGGCCCTCCTTATTCTCCGAGTAGATCCGAAAGCTGCCCCGCCGCGTCCTTTTTCATGCGCCGGACCGGTACGCCCAGCGCGTTCGCCAGCTCCGGCACGGTCATGTCGTCGAGAAAGACGTCCTCGTCCGCCATGAGCATCGCGCTCGGGAGGCACACCTCGTCCCCGAGGTCGAGCGGAAGCAGCGCGTTTTTCACGTCGCGCCCGACGAGCAGCCCCGTGACGTCCACGGTGCCGCCGAAAAATTCGTTTTTGACCGGGACCAGCCGGACGGTCAGCCCCGGAAAGCGCGCCTCGGCCTTGTCGAACAGCGCGCGCAGGAACGGAAACGCCGCCTCGCCCGTCGGCACCGTCACCGTGCGGGCGACATCGTGCGGCGCGATTTCCTCGAGCGCGAAGAGAAATTCGTCTTCGAGGTCGCGCAGCATCCCGACGCCGTTTTCGATCTGCGGAAAGTCCTCGTAAAATTCCACGGGCGGGAGCTCCCGCTTCGCGATGAGGTAGAACTCGTCGCTCGGGTACACGACGCGCGAGCCGCGCGCCGCGAGAAACTTCTCCCCCCAGCGCTCCAGAATGTCGATCGCCGCGCCGGCCGTTTCGGCGTTGAACGGCTCGAGCGGATAGAGCCCCTCCCGGTAGCGCGTCAGGCCAACGGGCACGCACGCGACGGAGAGCAGGCTTTCTCCGAGCGAGAACAGCTTTTCCAGCGTGCGCTCGAGCTCCGCGCCGTCGTTCATCCCGGGGCAGAGCACGACCTGACAGTTCAGCCGGACGCCGTTTTCCGCGAGCCGCCAGAGGTAGCGCAGCGCGTCCCCGGCGAAGCGGTTCTGCATCATCCTGCAGCGCAGCTCCGGGTTCGTCGTGTGGACGGAAACGTTGATCGGGCTGATGTGCATCTGGATGATCCGGTCGATCTCCCGGTCGTCGATGTTCGTCAGCGTGATGTAGTTCCCGAACAGAAAACTCAGGCGGTCGTCGTCGTCCTTGAAGTAGAGCGTCGGGCGCATCCCCTTCGGGAGCTGGTCGATGAAGCAGAAGACGCATTTGTTCCGGCAGGAGCGCTGCCGGTCCATCAGGTAGGTCTCGAACTCCATCCCGAGGCTCTGGTACTGCCCTTTGCGCACGGTGCGCTCCGTTTCCTCGCCCGCGCCGTTTTTCCAGCGGATCGAGACGACCGGCTCCGTTTCAAAGAACCGGTAATCCAGCACGTCCGTGACGGGATGCCCGTTCAGCGCGAGCAGTGTATCTCCGGGCTGCACGCCCGCTTTTTCGGCCAATGATCCGGCCTCTACCGAGAAGACCCTGACGGCCAACGATTTCCCCCGCTTTCCTGATGCAAAAACAAAGAAGGAGGAGCGGTCGACCCGCGCTCCTCCTCATCCGCGCATGGCGCGGACCTTACGCTTCCTTCTTGACAACGACTCTGCCGTTGTAGTAGCCGCAGTTGCCGCAGACCCGGTGCGCAGCCTTATATTCCCCGCACTGCGGGCATTTTACAAGCGTGGGCGCACTGAGCTTCCAAACGTTGGAGCGTCTCTTGTTCTGTCTCGCGCTGGAGACCTTCCTCTTCGGTACCGCCAATGTCAGCACCTCCTTCAAAAGTAGTAATAGAAGTCAATCGGTTTCGTCTATCAGTTCACGCAGCGCTGCCAGCCGGGGGTCTGTTTCCCCCGTCTCGCAGCCGCAGGGACCGTCGTTCAGGTTCCTTCCACACTTCGGGCAAAGGCCCTTGCAGTCCTCCCGGCAGAGCACCTTCGCGGGCGCGGAGAGCAGGACATCCGTGTAGATCAGTTCGTCGAGATCGAGCACGTCGCCGCCCACGGCGACGCAGTCCTCCGGAAGGTCCTCTTCATCCTCGCGCACGAGGAGATGAGAAAACGCCTTCGACTCTTCGCGGCGCACCGTCCGAAGGCAGCGCGCGCAGGCCTGCTCCGTCACGTACCTCGTCTTTGCAAGGAACGCGACGCCCTCGGCGGCGGTCCGGATCTCGGCCTCCACCTCGACGGGAGAGACGAACGGCTTTTCCCCGTCCAGCTCCACCTCGCTGAGATCCACCGTGCAGCGTACGGTTTCCGGCTCCGCGCCGCCGGAAAAGAATTTTTTCAGATCCAGACGCATAGCGAACTCCGACCCTGCCGCAAAACGGATGCGGTGTGATAAGTTACCTGAACTATTATAAAGGCAAGCCGCGTTTTTGTCAAGACTTTTCCGGGCGTTTGGCCACTTTTTTTCAAAAGCAGGAAAAGGTCGGGCCCGGCAGAACGCCGCGCCCGACCGATATTTCCCCAGCTTACTTCGCGATATACTGCGTGACAGACTCGGGGAGCTCCTCGTCCGCGGCGGAGATCAGCAGCGTGATGTTCGCGCCGGAGATCTCGCTGAGCTGCTCGAGCCGCGATGCCATCGGCTCGACCTCTTCCGGGCCGTGGCCGGTGATCTTCAGCGTGGAATCGATAAAGATATCCGTCACGTCGTAGTTCGCCGCGCAGATACCCGAAACGAAGCCCACAAGGGCGTCGAGACCGGAAATATGATAGGCGTCGGAATCCACAAGGCGCGCCTTGTGGGAAATGTCATACGTGAGCTTGAGGCCCTTCTCGATGACGACGACGTTGCCGTTCGATGTCTTCACGGCCTCGTTCGCCAGCTGGATGAGCTTCTTTGTTTTTCCGGAACCCTTTTTTCCGGTCAAGAGTGTAAGCATATTTGTGTCCTCCTTGTATTTGCGGACGTATTGTGCGGCGCGGTCGTATTACATGGTATTACGCTTTCCCGCTGCCGTTCCTACGCCGTTCAGGCTTCGTTATTTTCCCGCGAGGCGAGCCTCCAGCGCGGCCTTGGCGTCCTCGTAGCCGGGCTTGCCGAGGAGCGCGAACATATTCTTCTTGTAGCTCTCCACGCCGGGCTGGTCAAACGGGTTGACGCCGAGCATATAGCCGGAGACGGCGCAGGCGCGCTCGAAGAAGTAGATGAGCTGGCCGAGCGAATCCTCGGAGAAATCCGGCACGTGCAGCACGAGGTTCGGCACGCCGCCATCGTTGTGCGCGAGGACCGTGCCCTCGAACGCCTTCTCGTTGATGAACGCCATGGAGCGTCCCGTGAGAAAGTTCAGGCCGTCGACGTTCTCCGGGTCGTTCCCGAGAACGATCTCGTGCTTCGGCTTGTCGATCAGCACCACCGTCTCGAAGAGCTGGCGGCGGCCGTCCTGGATGTACTGGCCGAGAGAATGCAGGTCCGTGGAGAACACGACGGAGGCCGGGAACAGGCCCTTGCCGTCCTTGCCCTCGCTCTCGCCGTAGAGCTGCTTCCACCATTCGTTCATCATGGTGTAGCTCGGCTCGTAGCTGACCATGACCTCCACGCTCTTGCCCTTATTGTAGAGGATGTTCCGCACGGCGGCGTACTTGAGCGAGTCGTTCTTCTCCATGTCGGGCTCGGCGTACAGGGCCTGCGCCTTCTGCGCGCCGGCCATCAGCGCGTCGATGTCCGCGCCGGCCACCGCGATGGGCAGCAGGCCGACGGCGGTCAGGACGGAATACCGCCCGCCGACGTCATCCGGCACGACGAACGTCTCATAGCCTTCCTCGTCCGCGAGCTTTTTCAGCGTGCCGCGGGCGCGGTCGGTCGTGCAGAAGATGCGCTTCTTCGACTCTTCCTTGCCGTATTTCTTCTCCAGCAGCTCGCGGAACACGCGGAATGCGATCGCGGGCTCCGTGGTCGTGCCAGACTTCGAGATCATGTTGATGGAGACATCCCGTCCCTCGCAGATGGAAACGAGCTCGGCGAGCGCCGAGGAGGAGATGCTGTTGCCGGTGAAATAGATGTCGGGCGTGTCTTTCTTCAGCGCGTTGTAGTGGTCGCTCTTGAGAAACTCGATCGCCGCGCGCGCGCCGAGATAGCTCCCGCCGATGCCGATGACGACGAAGACGTCCGAATTCTTCTGGATCCGGGCCGCCGCGTCCTTGATGCGGGCGAACTCCTCTTTGTCATAGTCGGTGGGCAGCGTGACCCAGCCGAGGAAATCGTTGCCCGGGCCGGTCCGGCTCTCCAGAAGGGCGTTCGCCGCCATGACCTGAGGTTTGATCGCGTCATACTCCTTGTCACCAATGAACCCCTTGAGATATCCACACTCCAGTTTCAGTGCCATTTTAACAGCCTCCCATGATCTTTCGTTTCCGCCCTCCGCGCCGGAGGGTACTGTGGCTCACTTTTATTCTACAATACTTTGCGCGCTTTTGCAAGTGGCAACTTCGATTTTCACGAAATGTTTACGGGAGCGGGGTCCGCGCCTTCCGGCTGCGCGAAAAAGAAGCACCGCAGCAGATACCGGAACGCCGAGAGAAACGTGATCGCCTCAGCGTCTCCCGCCGCCGTGACGGGGATCTCCTGCACCGTCTCCTCGCCGCGCGTCACGCGGATCTTCCCGACGACCTGCCCCGCCGTCACCGGCGCGGGGACGCTTTCCGGCAGCTCGAGCGAAGCGGTGACCTCCTCCCCGCCCCCGACCGCCGTGAGCACGCCCGCCGCCGTCCCGGCGGAAAGCGGCACGGAACCGGTCATGCCGCCCGTGACGGGCAGCTCGGGCAGGGCGGGGAGCTCCGGCGCGGTGATCTTCCAGTTCGCGAACCCGAAATCGAGCAGCGCCGCCGCCGAATCGAAGCGGTCGTTCGTATTCGCCGCGCCGAGCACCACGCCGATCAGCGTCATCCCGCCGCGCTCGGCGCACGCCGAGATGCAGCTCCCGGCGTTCGAGGTCGTGCCAGTCTTGAGGCCGCGGATGCCGTTGTAGCTGCGGACGAGCTTGTTCGTGTTCACGAGCTGCGTCTCGCCGTTTCGCACATAGTCGATCCAGATCGTCGTGTAGTCGAAGATCTTCTCATGGCCCATCAGCGCGCGGCTCATGACCGCCACGTCATACGCGCTCGTGACGTGGCCCTCCTCGTCGAGCCCGTTGCAGTTTTTGAAGGTCGTCTCAGCCATCCCGAGTTCGGCGGCGCGCGCGTTCATCTTCTCCACGAACGCGCTCTCGGAACCGGCCACCGCCTCCGCGAGGACGACCGCCGCGTCGTTCGCGCTCATCACGACGCACGCCTTCACGAGATCGTCGACCGTCATCTGCTCGCCCTCTTTCAGCCAGATGTCCGAGCCGCCCATCCCCGCCGCGTGCGCCGAGGCGGAGAGAACGGTGTCGAACGACAGCTGTCCGCGCTCGATCGCCTCAAAGACGAGGAGGAGCGTCATCACCTTCGTGATCGACGCGCAGGGACGCGTGTCGTGCGCGCCGCGCTCGAAAAGCACCTCCCCGGTGCTGTATTCCATCAGCACCGCCGCGGGCGCTTTGATCTCCGGCTCCGCCGCGGCGGCGCACGGCGCGCGGGAGACCGCTCCCGCCGCGAGCAGCGCCGCAAGCGCGCCGCAGAGCCACCGTTTTGCCCTTCCGTGTTGCATTCCTGCCACCTTCTCAAAACCAGTTTCGAGAAAGTGTATGCACCGCGGCGCGGTTCCATGCGGACAAAAGCCGCCGGACTTTTTGCCCCTCAGCGACTCATTCGATCGGCGCGGACCGCCCCGGCGCGCAGAACGGCTCGAGCTTCCCGTCCCGGAGCCTCCAGCACACGCCGTAGACCGCAGCGCGCCCGTCTTTTTCCAGAATATAGGAGCCGTCGTCCATCGCGTAGACCGTCCGGTGGAAGCTGTCCGGGAGCAGGATGTCCTCGAGATACCGCTTCCCGTCCAGCACCGTCTCCCGATAGTCCGAGAAATGCGGGAGGACGTGGAGTTCCGTCAGCCCGAGGCCTTGTAGTACGCTGCAACACGACGGGTCCGCCGCCTCGCCGGGAAGCTCCGGTGGAGCGTAGACCTCCCGCGCCGCGTTCATGCTGCCCGCGCTCAGCCCGATCACCACCGCGTGCGACCGTCGCAGCAGCTCCGAAAGGTCGATCTCCCGGAAGAATGCGTTCTCCGTCGGGACGTGCCCGCCCGAAAGAAAGACCGCGTCCGCAGAAACGACGAGTTCCTCCGCCTCCTTCGCGTTTCTCCCGTCCAAAATGTCGTACCGCGCGAACGGCAGCGTCATCGCGAACGACCGGCAAGTCGCGTTCCCGTACAGGTCCGTCAGGGCATACGTGTCCCGCGCGCTCGCCACAACGAGAAACCTGTCATACTTTGTGATACACATCTTTAAGCGGTCGAGGATCCCGTTCTCGTTTCCGAAATTCTTTGGGATCTTCCGCTCCGCTTCGTCCGTGTCATAGAGATCCATCGCGCTCGTGAGAAATACCGCTTTGACCGTTTTACATCCCTCCGTCTTCCGTTTTTGCCCGTTCGGGCGAAGAAAAAAGCAAAAGAAAAGCAAAATCTCTGCAAAAGCCGTTGCGCCCTCCGCGGCTTTTGTCGTATAATGGAACTGGCGGCGCGGAACCGCGTTCTCCGCGCCGATACCCGGCGAAAAAGGAGTGCCGCACATGGAAAAGAAAAATCCCGGTTATTGGTTCATCGCCCTGGAGGGCGCGCTCTGCCTGCTCGGCCTGTTCCTGCTCTTTGCAATCTCCGGGCACGGGTTCCTCGGCCTGCTCTGCCTCGGGATCGCTGCGCTCCTCGCGTTTTACCGGCTGACCGCTTCGCCCGGAAAACGCAGCCGCGTGGTGCGGGCCGTGCGCGTTGCGGTGTCCGCGCTGGTCGTCGCGAGCGCGGTGTTCGCCTGCGTGCCCGGCGCGCTCATCTACCGCGCGTCGCACGGCGACGGCGCGGACTGCCGGTATATCATCGTGCTCGGCGCGGGCGTCAACGGGACGGTCCCCTCCCTCTCCCTGCGGGAACGCATCGACGCCGCCGCAGACTACCTCTCGGCGCACCCGGAAACGATGGCGGTCCTCTCCGGCGGGCAGGGCACGAACGAAGACATCTCGGAGGCGGACTGTATGTTCCGGGAGCTCGTCGCGCGCGGCGTGGACCCGGACCGCCTCTGGCGCGAGGACTGCGCCGAAAACACGCGGGAGAACATCGCGCTCTCCCTCGCCGTCATCGAGCAGAACACGGGACGCGTCCCCGAGGAGATCGGGGTCGTCTCTGCGGATTACCACCTCTGCCGCACGGAAGCCTACGCGAAATCGCAGGGCGTCACGGCGCACGGGATCCCCGCGAGATCGACGATGCCCACGCTCTGGCTGAATTACTTCCTCCGCGAGATCGTCGCGCTCACCGCGAACTGGATCTTCGGCGTTTGAACTCCGCGCTCCTGCCCTTTATCTTTATCTTTTGGGCAGGGCGCTTTTCTTGTTCCCGTTCGGGGAGGTTATACAACTCTGGACTTGTTGCTTCGGCCTCCGCTTTTTCCCCAGACTCATCATAGCACGTTTCTGCTTGGAATACAACCGCTTTTCCCCGAGAGAAGCGGTTTTTTGTACAAAAGCCCTTGAAAAAAGAGGAAAAAAGGAGTATAATCATGACAAAATCCACCCCAAAAAGGAGCGATCTTATGTCCATTTCCTATTCCGTCGATCTGAAAGCCCCGGGCCGCCCGTACCCCCATTACTGGGAGTTCTGCGTCGGCAGCTGCCACGCCGCGACGATCCTCCGCGAGGACGTCCGCGAGCACATCCGCCGGGCGCACAAGGAATGCGGCTTTAAGTATCTGCGGTTCCACGGCCTGTTCAACGACGACATGAGCGTCTATTTTGTCCCGATGTTCGGCGAGCCGGTCATCTCTTTCTACAACATCGACTGCATCTTCGATTTCCTGCTCGACACCGGCATGAAGCCGTTCGTCGAGGTCGGCTTTATGCCGTGGGCGCTCGCGTCCTCGGACCAGTCCCTGTTCCACTACAAGGGCAACGTCTCCATGCCGAAAGACGAAAACGAGTGGAAGCGCCTGATCCGGCTCTTTGGCGAGCACCTGATCGAGCGCTACGGCCGCGAAGAGGTCAGCACGTGGTTCTTCGAGGTCTGGAACGAGCCGAACCTCCGCTTCTTCTTCGACGGCACGCAGGAGGACTACTTCCATCTCTATGAGATGACGGCCCGCACGCTCAAAGCAGTCGACCCGTGCATCCAGCTCGGCGGTCCGGCGACCTCGGTCAACGCGTGGATCGTCCCGTTCCGCGCGTTCTGCGAGCAGAACAACGTCCCGCTCGATTTCAT
>CANQIG010000021.1 GCA_947623765.1 uncultured Clostridia bacterium
GCTCTTTCGGCCTGATGACCCAGGGCAGCTCGCACGGCAACATCTACCTCGACGACGACGGCACCCTGCAGTTCAACTTCACGAGCGACCGCTACAAGGAAGAGCTCGCCTACCTACATCAGCTCTATACCGAGGGCCTGATCGACCAGGACATCTTCACGATGGACTATGCGCAGGAGATCGCGAAGTGCACCACCGGCCGCGGCGAGAACTTCATGATGGTCAACAACAGCCCGGTCGCGAACTCTCCGTTTGAAGCGACTTCTCTCGGCTTCAAGGAGCCCTTCGAGGGCCCGAGCGGCTTCAAGAAGTTCAACAGCTTCTCGATGCCTGCCAGCGAAGCTGCGCAGTTCATGATCACCTACAAGTGCGCCGACAAGGGCGAGGATGCCGTCAAGGCCGCGATGACCTGGATGGATCACTGGTATTCGGACGAAGGCATCATCGAGTACTTCCTCGGCATCGAGGGCGTCACCTATCAGGCCGACGAGACCGCTCCCGGCGGGCTTGCCTACACCGATCTCGTCCTGAACGATCCGGACGGCCGCACCTTCGAGCAGGTTCTCACGGCGTACGTCCCGTGGGCCGGCGGCGCGAACCCGTCTGTCGCGACGAACGAATTCTTCAAGGGCGGCGAGACTTGGCCGTGCTGCCTCGAGGCAATCGAGGGTCTCCGCAATTACTTCCCGGACGACGTCTGGGCGCCGTTCACTCGCTATTACACTGCGGATGACGCGACGGAGATGAACCAGATCAACACTGATATGACCACCTACCGCAAGGAGTGGCGCGGCTACTTCATCACCGGGCAGAAGGATCTTGAGGCTGACTGGGATGAGTATGTCGCCGGTTACACCGGTGTGAAGCTGGAGCGTTACATGGAGATCTACAACAAGGGCTACGAAGGCTTCAAAGCGGACAATCCGTAAGTGATACTGCGCTGAAACCAACAGGTCTGTAAAACTGAAGTAGATCCTGAAAGTTGGGATAAGTCGGGCCTGCCGGAAAGGAAAACGTTCTGGCAGGCCCGTTTTCCGTCAAGGAGGAGTTATTCATGGCAAAACTCAAGATCGGCATCATCGGCGTCGGTTCCATCGCGCAGGTGCACATCCGCGGCTACCTGCAGAACCCGAACGTCGAGCTCTACGCGTTCTGCGACATCAACGAAGAACGCTTGAAGAAAAACGGGGAGAAATACGGCGTGACCCGCCTCTACACCGATAAGGACCGGATGCTCGCCGAGCTTCCCGAGCTGGACGCCGTCAGCGTCTGCACCTGGAACAGCCAGCACGCGCCCTGCACCATCGCCGCGCTGAAAGCCGGAAAGAACGTCCTTTGCGAGAAGCCGATGGCGCTCAACGCGAAAGAGGCGATGGAGATGCAGGCCGTCGCGAAGGAGACCGGGAAGCTCCTGATGGTCGGTTTCGTCCGCCGCTACGGCAACGACTGCCGCATCGTCAAGGACTTCATCGACAGCGGCGAATTCGGCGACCTGTACTATTCCAAGGCCACCTATCTCCGCAGGAACGGCTGGCCGGGCGGCTGGTTCGGCGACAAGTCCCGCTCCGGAGGCGGCCCGCTGATCGACCTCGGCGTCCACGTCATCGACCTGACCCGCTATCTCATGGGCAATCACCAGCCTGTCTCCGTGTTCGGCGCGACGTTCTACAAGCTCGCGAACCGTCCCGGCATCAAGGATAAGAACATGAACGACCATCAGGCCGCGCGCAGCACGGAGAAGCCGATCTTCGACGTGGAGGACAGCGCCGTCGCGATGATCCGTTACGACAACGGCGCGGTCATGTCTGTGGAGACGGCGTTCTCCCTCGACATCAAGAAGGAAGAGAGTGTCATCCAGCTCTTCGGAACGAAGGCCGGCGCGAAGCTCGATCCGGAGCTCGAGATGTACACCACGACGAACGGCTACATGAGCAACATCCGGCTCGATACGCCCACGGCGCTGAGCTTTGAGGGCCTCTTCAACAACGAGATCGACCACTACGTCGACTGCATCCTCGGGAAGACCGAGTGCCGCTCCCCCGCGGAAGACGGCGTGACGCTGATGAAGATCCTCGACGCGATCTACGAGTCCGCGCGCACCGGCCACGAAGTCATGATCGAGCCGTGAACCGCGGGACTTCCGCCTGAAAATCACGGTCGCCGGAACGCCCGGTGACCTCCCGCATTCCCCGGAAGGTTCCTCCTTTTTCCTTCCGGGGAATGTGTTTCTCCCCTCCCCTTTCGCAGGAACGCGGCTCCCCCACGTCCCGCTTTCCGCACAGAGTCAAAGTTCACCACACAACCGGAAAGGAAGAACTCCTATGAAATTCCTGAAACAGCACGCCAACACCCTGCTCCTCTGCCTGTTTGAGATCCTCGTCGGCACACTGCTTTTGATCGACCCCGCAAAGTTCACGGTCACGATCCTGACGGCGTTCGGCATCGTCCTGATCGTGACGGGCGTCATCAGCGTGATCGGCTACTTCGGCACGGATCCGGTCGAGGCCGCAGCGAGCCAGTCTCTCTTCAAAGGGCTCCTCGCGCTCCTCATCGGCATCTTCTGCGTCGTCCGCTCCGATTGGTTCATCGTCGCGTTCCCGGTCCTCGCCGTGCTCTACGGCGTCGTCGTGCTGATCGTCGGCCTCTTCAAGATCCAGTGGACCGTGGACCTGGTCCGCATGAAGCTCGGGAAATGGGTCCTCCCTGCGGTCAGCGCCGCAGTCTCTCTGATCTGCGGCCTTGTGATCCTCGGGAACCCCTTCGGCGCCGCCGTCGCGCTCTGGATCTTCACCGGCGTCTCCCTGATCGTGGAAGCGGTGCTCGACATCGTCGCCCTCTTCCTGATCTCCTCCGTTTCCGGCCGGTCGGAATAAACGAGCACACCTCCCCACGGAACACAGACAAAATGCCTCCCTCCGCGCTCTTACGCGCCGGGGGAGGCTTTTGATCTATCCCGTTATTCGTACTCCACGACGTCGAGCCAGCTTTCGAGCAGCGCCTTCTCCTCGGGGATGCCCTTGCCGAGGCGGCTCGCGGCGGTCACCGGCAGCCAGCGCTGGACGTACTGCTTCGCCGTGTCGCTCATCTCACAGTAGAGATCCATATACATCTCCGCGAGGTTCCGGTCTTTCAGCGCGAAGAGCAGGTACGTCGTCGCGGCGTCTGCGGCTGCGTTGCCCTGCGTCGCGTGCGACCAGTCGAGGATGTGGTATCCGCCCTCGGGATCGACGATGATGTTGCTCGGGTTGAAGTCGCCGTGCAGCACCTTGGTGTGCTTCGGCATACTCGCAAGGCGCGTGTGGAGCTCATACCGCGTCGTCGCGTTGAGCTGCTTCGAGGCAGAGATCTTCGCCTGCCACTTGTCCTGCAGCTTATTGAGCTTCGGCTCCCGCTTGGAATGGACCTCCATCTGGAGCGCCACGAAGTCCCGCATATATTCCTCGAGCTTTTCGGGGTGCTCCGCCATCAGCTGTTCGAGCGTCTTGCCCTCCACATAGTCGTAGATGATGCTCCAGTTCCCGTCCTCGGTGACGGTCACCGCGCGGATCTTCGGCACAGGCAGGCCCGTCTCCTCGATGCGCGCCTGATTCAGCGCCTCGTTGAGCACGTCTGCCTTCGGGAAATTCTTGTCGAATACCTTGACGACCGCGTCGTCGACACGGTAGATCGTCTTGTGGGCGCGTGTCGCGATGATCTGCTTCTCGTTCATGGCTCTCCCTCCTTATTCCGCGCGATCGGCGCTTTCGCCGTAATACGCTTTCAGATACATTTCCTTGATCTCCGAGATCAGCGGGTAGCGCGGGTTCGCGCCGGTGCACTGGTCGTCGAAGGCGTTCTCGCACATCTCGTCGAGCGTCGCGAGGAAGTCCTCCTCCTTCACGCCGTAATCCGCGATGGTCTTTTTGATCCCGACCGCTTCTTTCAACGCTTCGATCTTCCCAATGAGCTTCTCGACCGCCTCGTCGTCGCTTTCCGCCGAGATCCCCACAAACCGCGCGCACTCTGCATACCGCGCTTTCGCGTGCGGATATGCGTACTGGGAGAACGTGCCCATCTTCACCGGCGCGTCCGAGGCATTGTACCGCACGACGAGCGAGATCAAAAGCGCGTTCGCGACGCCGTGCGCGATGTGGTGGTACGCGCCGAGCTTGTGCGCCATCGAATGGCACACGCCGAGGAACGCGTTCGCGAACGCCATGCCCGCGAGGCACGAGGCGTCCGCCATCTTCTGCCGCGCCTCGACGTTCGTGCCGTCATTGTAGCACGCGGGCAGATAGTCAAAGACGTTCTTCATCGCCTTGAGCGCAAGGCCGTCCGTGTAGTCGCTCGCCATCACGGAGACGTACGCCTCGAGCGCGTGGGTCAGCACATCGACGCCGGAAGCCGCGGTGAGGCCCTTCGGCTGGCTCATCATGTTGTCCGTGTCGACGATCGCCATGTTCGGCAGCAGCTGATAATCCGCGAGCGGGTACTTGATGCCGGTCGCGCCGTCGGTGATGACCGCGAACGGCGTCACCTCGCTCCCCGTGCCGGACGAGGTCGGGATCGCGACGAAATACGCCTTCTCCCCCATCTTCGGGAAGGTATAGACGCGCTTGCGGATGTCGATGAAGCGCATCGCCATGTCCTGGAAATCGACCTCGGGGTGTTCGTAGAGCACCCACATGATCTTCGCGGCGTCCATCGCGGAGCCGCCGCCGTACGCGATCACGACGTCCGGCTCGAACGCGGTCATGCGCTTCGCGCCCGCCTCGGCGTTCGCAAGCGTCGGATCGGGCTGCACGTCGGCAAAGCATTCGTAGGCGATCCCGAGCTCGTCGAGCTTATCGGTGACGGGCTTCAGATAGCCGTTGCGGTACAGGAAGCTGTCCGTGACGACGAACGCACGCGTTTTGCCGAGCACCGTGCCGAGCTCATCCAGCGCGACGGGCATACAACCTTTCTTGAAATAGACCTTTTCCGGCGTGCGCAGCCAAAGCATATTCTCCCTCCGTTCCGCGACCGTTTTGATGTTGAGCAGGTGCTTGACGCCGACGTTCTCCGAGACGGAGTTGCCGCCCCAGGAGCCGCAGCCGAGCGTCAGAGACGGCGCGAGCCGGAAGTTGTAGAGGTCGCCGATGCCGCCGTGCGACGCGGGCGTGTTGACAAGGATGCGGCAGGTCTTCATCGCGGCGGCGTGGCGTGCGAGCTTCTCCTTTTCGCGCACATCGATGAAGATCGAGGACGTGTGGCCCAGGCCGCCGTCCGCGACGAGGTGCGCCGCCTTTTCCAGCGCCTCGTCAAAGGTCTCCGCCCTGTACATTGCGAGCACCGGGGAGAGCTTTTCGTGCGCGAATTCCTCGGTGATCTCGACGGACTCCACCTCGCCGATCAGCACGCGGGTGGACGCGGGAACGGAAAATCCTGCGATCTCGGCGATGCGGCGGGCCGTCTGCCCGACGATCTTCGCGTTGACCGCACCGTTGATCAGGATCGTCTTGCGAACCAGGTTCAGCTCCGTTTCGTTCAGGAAGTACGCGCCGCGCCGGAGGAACTCCTGCTTCACCGCGTCGTACACGGGCGCGAGCACGGTGACGGACTGTTCCGACGCGCAGATCATGCCGTTGTCGAAGGTCTTCGAGTGCAGGATCGAGCTGACGGCGTTCCGAATGTCGGCGGTCTCGTCGATGATGACCGGCGTGTTGCCCGCGCCGACGCCGACGGCGGGCTTGCCGGAAGAGTACGCGGCATGGACCATGCCCGGTCCGCCCGTCGCGAGGATGAGGTCCGCCTCCTTCATCACGTCCTGCGTGAGATCCAGCGCCGGAACGTCGATCCAGCCGATGATCTCCTCCGGCGCGCCTGCGGCGACCGCCGCCTCGAGCACGGTCTTCGCGGCGGCGATGGTGCACGCCTTCGCGCGCGGGTGCGGGGAAATGATGATCGCGTTGCGCGTCTTGAGCGCGAGCAGCGTCTTAAAGACCGTCGTGGAGGTGGGGTTCGTCGTCGGGATGACAGCGGCGATCAGGCCGATCGGCTCCGCGATCCGCTTGATGCCGAAGACCGGGTCCTCCTCGATGACCCCGCAGGTCTTCGTGTTTTTGTAGGCGTTGTAGATATATTCCGCAGCGTAGTTGTTCTTGATGACTTTGTCCTCAACGACGCCCATGCCGGTCTCCGCGACCGCCTGCTTCGCAAGCGGGATCCGTGCGCGGTTCGCGGCCTTTGCGGCGGCGTAGAAAATGCGGTCCACCTGCTCCTGCGTGAACGTCGCGTAACGTTCCTGCGCACGGCGCATCGCGGCCATTTTCCGCGCCAGCGTTTCCGGGCTGTCGACTGTTTTCGGGACTTCGATCTCCGCCGAAGTCCCGGTTTTGGGTTTGCGCGGCATAAAATGTCTCCTTTGAATTGGGTTTCGCGGACCTCCGCACTGCCGCACAGAGATCCGCGGTCGATATTATAGCACAGCGTTTGGGGGAAATCAAGGTCATCCGTCAAAATTTTGCCCCGTATTTTTCCCCGCCAACATCTTGTATAGGCGGTTGCATTTTGGGACAATACGCGGTATAATAGGGGTTGATTTCCGGCGCAGCCGGCAGCCTCCTCCAAACGGAGCGGCAGAATACAGCAAAGGGGAATGAAATGTGAAAAAAATCGAGATCAACGGTTTTCTGGACTTCCGGTATCTCAGCGCCCCGGGCTTCTCCCCGGACGGCAAATACGCGGCGTTCGTCGTGCAGACAGCGTCGCTCGAGGACAACCGGTACAACGGCGACCTCTACCTCCTCGAGACCGAGACGAAAGCCGTGCGGCAGCTCACTGCCGCCGGAGACGCCAAGGGGTTTATCTGGACGCAGGACGGCACTTTGCTGTTCTCCGCGATGCGTGACGCCAAGCTAAAAAAGCAGGCGGAGGACGGCGAGGAGATCTCCTGCTGGTATGAGATCTCCCCGTGCGGCGGCGAAGCGAAGCTCGCCTTTACCCTGCCGCTCCACGCCACCGGGATCCGCGCGGTCGACGGGGACCGGTTCATCGTCACGGCGCAGTTCGACAACAACCGCCCGGACCTCTCCGCCCTCGGCGAGGAGGAGCGCAAAAAGGCCCTCGCGAAGTGCAAAACGCCCGCGTACGAAGTGCTGGAGGAGGCTCCGTTCTGGTTCAACGGGGGCGGTTTCACCTCCGGGAAGCGTTCCCGGCTCTACCTCTTCACCCGCTCCACGGGCGAGCTGAAAGCCCTCACGGAGCCGTGGTTCGATACCTTCAGTTTTGCCCTGCGCGGGACGACGCTCCTCTATAAGGGCGTCGAGTGGCACGGCTACCGCGACCAGCACAACTACGCCGGGCTCTATCTCCTCGACCTCGATTCCGGCGAGACCCGCTGTGTCCTCGCGCCCGGCGTCATCCGCACCGGCGCGTTCGAGTTCTGGGAGGACGGCTCCGCGCTCGTCGCCGCCACCGACGGCGCGATCTGCGGCGCGGGACAGTACATGGATTTCTACACCCTCGACCTTGCGACGGGCGAGATGAAGCGCCTGCGCGAATACGAGGCGAGCATCGGGAACGGGTCGGTCGGCTCGGACGCGCGGCTCGGCGGAGGCCGCGGCGCAAAGCTCGAAAATGACCGGTTCTATTTCATCACGACACAGGAGGACAGCGCGTACCTGCGCTGCATCGACAGAGCGGGGAACCTCTCCGACGCGCTCACGCCGGACGGCTCCTGCGACAGCTTTGACGTCTTTGGGGAGAACGTCCTCGTCTGCGGGATGTACGGCCAGAACCTCGCCGAACTCTATCTGAACGGCGAGCAGATGACGCATTTGAACGACGAATGGACCGCCGAACACACCGCTTCCGTCCCCGAATACCACTGCTTCACGGCCTCCGACGGGTATGAGATCCACGGCTGGGCGATGAAGCCGACGGACTACGAGCCCGGCAAAAAATACCCCGCGATCCTTCACATCCACGGCGGCCCGCGCACCGTGTTCGGCAGCGTCTATCACCACGAGATGCAGGTCTGGGCAAACGCCGGGTACTTCGTGTTCTACTGCAATCCGCGCGGGAGCGACGGCAGGGGCAACGACTTCGGCGACATCAACGGGAAATACGGGACCGTGGAATATCAGAACCTCATGGACTTCACGGACGAGATGCTGAAAGCCTACCCGGACGTGGACGAAAAGCGCGTCGGCGTCACCGGCGGCAGCTACGGCGGGTTCATGACGAACTGGATCATCGGCCACACGGACCGCTTCGCCGCAGCCGCGTCCCAGCGCTCGATCTCCAACTGGATCGCCTTTGAGCACACCTCGGACATCGGCGTCTCCTTTACCCCGAACAACATCTCGACGTGTACGCGGGAGAATGTTGAGAAGCTGTGGTGGCACTCCCCGCTGAAATACGCGGACCGCTGCAAAACACCGACGCTGTTCATCCATTCCGACCGCGACTACCGCTGCTGGATGGTCGAAGGGCTCTCGATGTTCACCGCGCTGAAAATGCACGGCTGCGAATCGCGCCTCTGCCTGTTCAAGGGCGAGACGCATGAGCTCTCCCGCTCCGGCAAGCCCCAGAACCGCATCCGCCGCATGGAAGAGATCCTCGGCTGGATGGACAAACACCTGAAATAAGGAGGGTCCCCGATGGAAAAGGTAGTCTATGACGATCTGTACCGGTTCGCTTTCCTGTCCGAGATCCTCTACGCGCCGGACGGGGCGCACGCCGTCTTTACAAAGAGCGCGGCCTCCGAGGAGAAAAACGGGTACACCTCCGAGCTCTGGCTGCTCGACACGGCGACCGGCAGCGTCCGGCGGCTCACCTCCGGCGGCGACGAGCGCGGCCCCTTCTGGCTGGACGAGCGGACCGTCGCGTTCTCGACCGGGCGCGGCAAGGAACCCGGCAGCTCTTCCTCCGTCTGGTACAAGATCGCGATCGACGGCGGCGAAGCGGAAAAATATCTCGAGACCCCGGAGCGCGTCACCGTCCTGAAACCGCTCGGCGGCGGGAAATACCTCGCCGTCTCGCCCAAAAACGCCGACGGCAAGCCCGAGGAGGAGCCGAACCGCGCGCTCGAGGGCCGCGACCTCTACGTCTTCGAGGAGATCCCGTTCTGGTTCAACGGTCAGGGCGTGCGCAGCAGGATCCGCAATACGGTCCGGCTCTACGACGCCGAGACGAAAACCTTCCATGACATTTCCCCGAAGTACCTTGGCGCGGGCGCGGTGCAGCTCTCGCCGGACAAGACCAAGATCGCGTATGCCGGCGTCGAATATACGGACGTCCTCCCGCGCGAGAACGGGCTCTATCTCTACGACATCCCCACCGGAGAGACGAAAACGGTCGTCGAGCCGGGCAAAATGTCCGTCGGCGGCGCGTACTTCCTCGGGGACGGAACGCTGTTCTTCACCGGCACGACCTTCGAGTTTTCCGGGCGCAACCCGAATTTCTATCTGTACGACCTTTCTACCAATGAAACAAAGACGCTCCCCTTCCACGATTTCTCCCCGATGGGCGCCGTCGGCACCGACTGCACGTTCGGCGGCGGCAACGGGATGAAATTCATCGACGGTAAGCTGTACTTCTCGAGGGCGGTCTGTGGCAGCGCCCACCTCGTTCGGATGGACCTGAACGGCACGCTTGAGACCGTCTGCGGCACGCCGGGCTCCTTCACCTGTTTCGACATCTACGGGGACAAAGCGCTCCTCGTCGCCATGCGCGGCACCGACCTCAACGAGATCTGGTCGCTCGATCTTTCGACGGGTGAGGAAAAGCAGCTCACAAACTTCAACACGGAGTACCTCCAAACCCACTCCGTGATCGAGCCGGAGCATTTCACCTTTAAGACCGAAGACGGCACCGAGCTCGACGGCTATGTGCTTCGCCCGCTTGGCTATGCGCCGGGCAAAAAATACCCGGGCATCCTCGAGATGCACGGCGGCCCGAAGGCGACGTTCGGCGGGATCTTCCACCACGAGATGCAGTGCTTTGCGAATGCGGGCTATTTCGTCTTCTTTACGAACCCGCGCGGGAGCGACGGCCGCGGCGAAGCGTTCGCGGACATCACCGGCCAGCTCGGCTATACCGACTATGAGGACTTCATGGCGTTCACCGACGAGGTCCTGCGCCGTTACCCGGACATCGACGAAAAGAAGGTCGGCATCTGCGGCGGCAGCTACGGCGGGTTCATGTGCAACTGGATGATCGGCCACACCGACCGCTTCGCCGCTGCGGCGTCCCAGCGCTCCATCTCCAACTACCTCACGAAATCGCTCTGCACCGACATCGGCTTCTCGCACAACATGGCTCAGCTTCGCACCGATCCGTGGCACGATTTCGACACGGTCTGGGAGCATTCGCCCCTGAAATGCGCGCCGAACGCCAAGACGCCGACGCTCTTCATCCAGTCGGATGAGGACTACCGCTGCTGGATGAGCGACGCGCTCCAGATGTTCACCGCGCTCAAAATGAACGGCGTGGATTCCCGCATCGCGCTGTTCCACGGCGAAAATCACGAGCTCTCCCGCTCCGGCAAGCCGCAGAACCGCATCGCGCGCCTCACCGAGATCGGCGACTGGTTCGCGAAGTATCTGCAGAACTGATCCAAAAAGGAAACATTTCTTCTGAAAGCAGCGTCCCGTCCGGCGGGCGACCGAAAAGTCGTCTGCCGAACGGGACGCGTGTTTTTTTTTTCTCCGCGCGGGGCACCCTGCCTAAAGCGCGTTTTTTCTCAGTCGAGGTAACCCTCTCTCGCCTTTACGCCGAAGCGCCCCTCGAGCAGATGCATCTGCGCGTCGGTGATCGTGTTTTTCAGCGGCAGGTGCGCGATCTTCATGTAGATCTCCGCGGCCTTTTCAGCCGTCTCGATCAGGCCGAACGTCTCGTCGAGGTCCTTGCCAGCGCCGTAGATGCCGTGCTGGCTCCACACCACGAGCCGCGCGGTCCGCATCTTCTCCGCGGTCGCCTCGCCGATCTCGTTCGTGCCGCAGAGCATCCACGGCAGCACGTTCACGCCGTCCGGGAAGACGACGATGCACTCCGTGCACATCTGCCAGAGCGTGCGCGTAAACGCCTTTTCGTCGAGATCGTGGACGTACGTCATCGCGAGGAGATTCCCCGGGTGGCAATGCATGACGACGCGGTTCATCGGATCGACCTTCAGCCGCGCGACATGGCTCATCATGTGGGCGGAAAACTCGCTCGTGAACTGTCCGCCGTCGGTGTAGCCCCAGAGGAGCTCGGCGCTCTGCCCGCCGTCTTTCAGCCGCACGATCCCGAGGTTCGCGGCGGGGTCGTGCTCGACGTTCTTGAAATACTTGCCCGTCCCCGTGACGAGGAACGTCTTCCCGGAAAGCTCCGGCGCGGAGAAGCCCGTCGGGAGCGTGCGCAGGACCGGCGCGTCCGCGAGATATTCCTCGACCTCCGCGTCTTCCAGCATCAGGGAGATGTTGCCGCCGTTGCGCTCGTCCCAGCCATGCGCGTACATATTGCTCGCCGTGCGCACCATTTCGGTGAGGAACGGCGCGGTCAGAATGTCTTTCATTTCGTTTTCCTCCTCGTTATCGCGTGATGACGTCCACCGGCACGTTGAAGATCTTCGCGACCTTCAGGATCGTGTCGATGTGCCGGCCCGAAGCCGCCGCCATGTGGTGCGTCGGCCCGGCCTCGCTCCATTTATTGCAGAACGCCCGCGCGCCGCAGGTGAAGCGCGTGCGCATGTTGGTGTCGCCGAACGTGAAGATCGGTCCCTCCTCGTTCACGCCCTCCGCCGTGACGAACTTGAAATGCCCGTCGCGGTCCTGCGTGATACCGAGATACGTCACCGGCCCGAGGTGCGGATAGAACTGCGTGAGGTACCCGCCGCCGGTCTTGCCGTGGAACACCGGCACGATCTTCATCGTCGGCTTTTTCGCGGAGATGTCCGCGTCGCCCGAGCCGGAATGCCCGATGATGCAGATGTCCTCGTTGAAGTCGATGGAATACATCTCGGAGAGCTGGCCCATGCCGGAGATCGTTTTCAGGATGCTCATCGCCATCGCGACCTTGATGTCGCCCTCCACGGCGCACGCGACGCCCTGCTTGATGAGCATGGAGAACGCCGGGATCAGCATGGAATCGAGCACGCCCGCCTTGCCCGTCGCAAAGCCGTCGTAGTGGGAGGCGATGAGCGCGATCTTCTCCTCCTTCACCCAGGCCTCGAACGCGACGACGTACTTCGCCATCTCCCAGACCTTTTCGACGGTGCCGCCTCCCTCGATCTCGAACGTGTCAAGGATCTCCTGCGCCTTCCGGCGGATCGCGTCCTCATCCGTGATGTTGTCGGCGATCGCCCACATCTTCTCCCAGTCGAACTGCTTCGTGTAGAGGAACATCCGGTGGTACAGGTTCGTCTCGTCGATGTAGAGGTCCATCATGCCGGGGTACGGCCGCCCGATCTGCGCGAGGTTCGTGTCCCGGAAACGGCGGCGCACCTGCGCGGCGCGGCACCAGTCCTCGATCTCCGCCTGCACCTTCGCATCGCCCCCTTCGACGACGCCCGTGATGACCGCGTGGCGCTTCCCGGCGCGCTCCAGGTCCGCGACCATCTCGCCGACCGCCCCGCAGGCGTACAGCTCGCCGAGCCACGTCGCGGTGTCGGTGTGCGCGTAATCCGGCGCCTTTTTCTTCTGCACGTTCACGAGCACGACCGGCACATCGAGGTCCCGGACGGCGGGGAGCATATTGTAGCTCGTCGCGTAGGTCAGAAGCTGCAGGATCACGAGGTCCACGTCCGCGGCGCGGAACTTGTCCCCCGCCGCCATTGCGAGCTCCTTCGTCGTGACGATGCCGCCGTCGATCAGCTCGACGGACTCCGGGATCGTCTTCTTGAATGCCGCGTACTGCGACTCAAACTCCGGCACGAGCGACGGGAACTGCGGCAGATACGCCCCGAGCGCAATCGCGAACACGCCGACTCTTGCTTTGGTCTCCACTAACACGGTAATTCCTCCTTTGCGGTCTGCATCTGTATTTTCAGGTTTCCCAGCGCCGTCGCCTCGATGGGCAGCGCGATCACCTTTTTGCCTGTGACCTTTTCGGTCTCCTCGTTCAGGAACACGTTTTTCGCGCCGCCGCCGACGATGTAGAGCCGGTCGTACGTCTCCCCCGTATTCGCCTCGAGCTCCTCGAGCGCGCGCTTGTAGCTCGCCGCGAGGCTGCGGTACGCGCAGCGCAGGTAATCCGCGGCGGTCTGCGGCGTTTCGGAAAGCGCCGCGTCGAACGCCGCCTTCATGCTCTTCGGCGCGCGGAACGCGTCGTCATTCGCGTCGACCAGCCCGTCGAACGTGCTCTCCAGCACCGCCTGATCCAGCACACGGAACGGCGTGTCCGGCGCGAGCTCGTCCTTCAAACGGTTGACGAGCCACATCCCCATGATGTTTTTCTGGTAGCGGTTGTAGCCGACGCCGCCCTCGTTCGAGTAGTTCGCGCCCTCGCTCTTCGCGTTGGTCAGGGGCTTTTCAGTCTTCACGCCGAGCAGCGACCACGTCCCGGAGGAGATGTACGGGACGTTCCCCTCCATCGGAATTCCCTCCACGGCGGAGGCGGTGTCATGCGTCGCGCAGAGCACAGCCTTGCTCCCCTTGTATTTGCCGATGACGGTACCGGGCTGGGCAAGGGGCTGGAACAGCCGCCGGGGCAGGCCCAATCGGGCGATGATCTCAGAACTGTACGCGCCGTCGCTGACCAAACCGGTGGTGGTGGCGTTGGTGTATTCATGGCTTTTCACGCCGGTGAGCTTATAGAGCAGATATTCCGGCACCATGAGAAACCCGCAGGCATGATCCAGCCGTCCGGCAAGCTTGTCGGCATACAACTGATAAATCGTGTTGAACGGCTGGAACTGGATGCCGGTCTTCCTGTAGAGCTCCGAAAAGGGGACCTTTTCATGCACCTGAGGAATGACCGCCTCCGTGCGGTCGTCACGGTAGGCGTAGCAGGGCCAGATCTCCTGCTTGCCGTCCATGAGCACGTAATCCACCGCCCAAGTGTCAATGGAAAAGCTCTCGATCTCAAACCGCTCTTGGGCTATGGCGATCCCCTCCTGCACATGGCGCAGAAGGCTCTCCATGTCCCAGACGAGATGGCCGTCCCGCTCGGTCACGCCGTTCGGGAAGCGGTAGACCTCCTCCGTTTGCAGCGCGCCGCCCTCGAGCCAGCCCACGATGTGCCGCCCCGACGACGCGCCGATGTCGATCGCAAGATAACGCTTCACAAAACTCCCTCCGTTTCTCTCGATCCGTCTTCCACCCCCGCCGAGCTGGCGGGCGTTCTTTTCCCCTCTATCATACACCGCCGCCTCCAAAAAGTAAAGGTCCCCTTTGACAAAAACAGGGACCTTATTTGCACTTCCGTTCCGGCGCTCCGCGAACAAAAACAGCGGCGGGGATCTCCCCGCCGCAAAGATACGCCCGGCTGAACGGGCGGATTATTCCAGCTCGATCAACACTAAACAATCCTGATTAGGAATTATTCGCTGTCGTGTCTGTGTGTCTCTTGATTATTTGACGTATCCGTATTATCCAGCCTATTTGACGCCATGTTATCATTTTGTTATCGGAGTTGATAACAGGAGTCGTTGTGCTGTGGAGACGTCATCTGGGTTGACGAATACATTATAAACGATTTCTCCGCAAATTTCAACGCATAATTCGCTTTTTACACGCATTTTTTTGAAAAAGCGTGCTAGACCTATTGATTATTTTGAATTGCAGGAGTATAATACAAGCACGCACAGATCAAAATTTGCGTGCAGAAAGTTGATGATCCGTTGGATAAGCTCAACATTGTGAATACGGTTTTTAATTCTGTCGGTGCACTTGCCAAGACATCTGATTTCGTAGCAGCGGGCCTTCAGGAACAAACTGTTTTTTCTCTGTGTAAGCAGGGATATATTGAACGGGTCAAACATGGGTATTACAAACTCCCCGATCTGAGCGATCCCAAGGAGGAGTACCTGCTTTCCAAGCTGCTCAAAAAGGGCATCATTTGCGTGGAGTCCGCCCTGTTTTATTATGGATACAATGATTTTGCCCCCCGCGAATGGACGATTTCCGTGCCTCGCTCCTGTTCCAGAACGGTCAAAGCCATACAGGAAGAAGTGCCGGTAAAAGCATATTATGTCCAGAACGAAATGTACCATCTGGGGGAAGCAACCGGTTTCTTCAACGGAGTGGAGCTTCCCGTATATGATCGGGAGCGCACGATTTGCGATTGCTTTAAATATCGGACAAAGCTCGATAATGAAACCTTCAATAAGGCGCTGAATGCGTACACCGCCGATGACCGGAAGAACCTTGCCAATCTTTCCCGGTATGCGAAAAAGATGAAGCTGTACACGAAAGTGATGAACGTGATGGAGGTGCTGCTGGGTGGCTGATCTGGCTGCGTCCGTGCTGGCACGGCTGAAAAACAAAGCAAAAGAAAGCGGCAGAAGCTATCAGCTGTGTTTGCAGCTTTTCTGCCAAGAAGAATTTCTTCGACGACTGGAA
>CANQIG010000022.1 GCA_947623765.1 uncultured Clostridia bacterium
TCCCCTTCGGCTTCCCAAAGCGGCAATACCGCAGGTGTCCGTCACGAAAACTATTGCAACTTGCTATTGCAATTTAGGTTTTTATTTTTTTCCATGTTTTTTCTCTTTTCCCTATTGATTTTTTCGATTTGTTGTGGTACACTATGTTTGCGACACAAACTGAATAGCTTTGCTATACCTTTTTTCACGAGAAAGCACGTTTTTGTACGGCGAAAATGGGAATTCTTTCCATGCGTTTTTTCCCGCAATTCGGATACATTTTTACCATTCGGTAAAAATGTAAGCTCCGGCTTTGTGTATCCAGTGCGGGAAAGCTAAAAATATGCTTTCTGGGAGTATAGCAAGAGCAGTTTGTGTCGCAGCAAATAGGGCTGAGCATTTTTCGGTGCGCGGTCTCGGCTGCGCACTTTTTTGTTGCGCGGAAGAAGAAAGCAAAGGAGTGTAGAGAGATGAAGAGGATGGTTGCGGTACTGCTCGCCGTGCTGCTCGTCGTTGGTATGCTGCCCGCGGCGCTGGCGGCCGAGACAGAAGAAACGGACGTCCCCCAGGCAACGGAGATTCCCGAATTTAGTGGTGAGGGGTCATGCGGCGCGCCGGGAAGCGATGTCAAATGGGTGCTGGACGCGGATCGTGTGCTGACCATCTCGGGCACGGGCAAAATGGCCGACTGGAGGTTTTACTCCAACCGACCTCCGTGGTTTCCCGAAGATTATTCCGAAGGCCAATATATTAATGAAGTGGTCATTGAAGACGGCGTGACCTCCATTGGGGATTGTGCGTTTACCCTTTGTGAGAATCTCTCGAAAGTGACAATCGCGGACACCGTGACTTCCATTGGATTGGGCGCGTTTGCCGGTTGCCAAAAAATTGAGTATATGATCATGCCGAGCAGTTTGGATTCCATTGGATATGAAGCATTTTGTGGATGCGGACTCAAGGAAGTGACGTTCACGGGCAATGTGACTTCTATTGGGAATTACGCTTTTCGCGAATGCGGTAATCTTACGGAAATAACGATCCCAGACAGCGTGACTTCCATTGGAGAGGGCGCATTTTATCGGTGCTTCTCGCTCGAGAAGGTATTTATTGGAGACAACGTGACTTTCATCGGAGGAGGAGCGTTTGAGCGCTGTCCCGTTCTCACCAGTGTGAGGATTCCGGATGGTGTGACTTCTATTCCGTCCTTTATGTTTGAGTCTTGCGGTGCTCTCAAAAGCGTGGAAATCCCTGACAGCGTGACTTCCATTGGAATGAGCGCGTTTAATTCCTGTACCGCACTCACGAGTGTGACGATCCCGGACAGCGTGACCACGATTGGAAGCGCTGCGTTTTCCAGCTGCACTTCTCTCGAAAACTTGACGATCCCAGACAGCGTGACTTTCATAGACACATACGCGTTTGCCGGATGCACCTCTCTCAATAGCGTGTCGATCCCGGAGAGCGTGACTTCCCTTAGTATGTACTTGTTTAATTACTGTACTGGACTCACGAGCGTGACGATTCCGGACAGTGTGACTGCCATTGAAAACGGTACATTTTACAACTGTACTTCCCTCAAGAGCCTGACAATTCCAAAAAGTGTCACGACGATTGAGGATTACAGTATTGGATATGAATTGGTATCTAGTGACCTGAATCCTATCCCCGGCTTTACGATCTACGGCTATACCGGCTCCGCCGCCGAGACATACGCGACGAAATGGGGATTTGATTTTATCTCTCTGGGCGTCGTCGAAACGGAGCCCGACACGCCGGAAACCACTCCGGACGCGCCGGAGCCCACCCCCGACGTGCCGGAGCCCACTCCGGACACGCCGGAACCTACTCCTGACACGCCGCAGACCACTCCGGGCACGCCGGAGACCACTCCTGACGCGCCAGAGACCACTCCCGACGCGCCAGAGACCACTCCCGACACACCTGAAACTCCCCCGGTTCAGGCCGAAGCGGTGCATCCGCTGCCGAACGGCTTGGAGATCCTCGTGACGGCAGTGCCCGAGACCGAGAAGGCCGTGATGGAGTCCGCGGTGGACACGATGCTGCCTGCGGCGGATGACATGAAGGCCGTTTACGTCGATATTTCGCTGGTGGAAACCGCCTCGCAGGACGAAAAGCACGACCAGAGCGTGACGGTCCTCATCAGCTACCCGGCGGAGATCGCCGGGGCGTGGAGGAACTACACCTATACGGTGATCCACGGCGCGGTGCAGAGCGACGGCTCGATCACGCCGGAGATCGTTTCCGTGACGCCGACGGCGGACGGCCTCGTCTATCAGGGAACGCTCAGCCCGTTCGCGGTTATCTACCAGCCGAAGAAGACGGTACCCGGAATCGGCGGCTCCGGTTCTGTGAGCGGTTCCCCGAACTGGAATGGCACAGGCACGGGCACGGCCTCGAACCCGCTCTCGATCCCGACGGGCGCGGATAACGTCGGTGCGGCGATTGCGCTGCTTGGCGTCGCGGCAGCAGCGCTCAGCGCGGGTGCGGCGCGCGTGCGCAAGCGCAAGTAAACACATAACGACAGATCAAAGCGCGGCCCTTCCTTCACCGAATGGCCGCGCTTTTGCGCTGCGAAAATGGAGCGGCGGCAGGGAGCAATCCTTGCCGCCGTTTTAAGTTGTACTTGATGGGGTTTAGGGAGAAGAAGCGAGCTTCTATCTCTATGAATTCTTCGCAAAGACGGCGGCTAACCCATGAAAGCTTTGATCTTTGCTCCGTCGGCATAGCCTTTGTCATACAGCCGTTTCATGTTCGCCGGGTCGCGGGAGAGCGTGCTGACGCCGCAGGTGTCGTCCGGCGCGACGATCAGCGCTTTTCCCTGCCTTGCATATTCCTGCGCAAGCGCCACGCCCGCGTTGTACATATTCGCCCGCTGCCGCAGCTTTTCCGCCGCGTTGGGGTACTTTTTGCGGATGCGCGCGGCGAGCTTTTCGTCCTGTCCGGGGGTCCGGAGCACGTTTTCCGGCTTCGTCAGCAGCACGACGACGCGGTCGCAGCCGGAGGCGAACGCCTTTTCCACCGGTACGGGGTCGCCGAGCGCCCCGTCATAATACGGCGTACCCTGAATGAAATACGGCCTGCAGACGAAGGGGATCGACGAGGACGCTTTGAACACGCTGTAATCGTCCTGCCGGATGTCCCGCTTGTCGAAATACTTTGACTCGCCGGTCTCGGCATTCGCCGCGACGATGATAAACTCCATCGGGTTCTCCCGCGTGGCCTCATAATCGAGCGGATTTTCGCCGTCGTGATTGCTGAGTGTGCCATAGACATAGTCCATGTCGATAAAGGACCGTTTTCGGATGAAATTGCCCACGCTCGCGTACTGCTTCCGGAGGCCGTACTCCGTATAAAAGGTCAAGTTTCGCCCTCTTTGACCGGCGAGGAAGGACGCGAGGTTCGCGCTCCCCGCCGATACGCCGATCCCAAGATCAAACCGTATTTTTTGATCGAGACAGTAGTCCAGCACGCCGCAGGCATACACCCCGCGAAATCCGCCGCCCACGTCGACAATGCCGGTTTTCATTGCACATCACCTTCACGCCGTTCCGCCTTACAGGAACAGCTCGTTTTCTTTCCGTACAGAGCAGGCTTTTTTGATCGCCAAAGCCGCAGCGGAGACCATCATTCCGTTGACCTTCCGCGCGTGCTGCGGGCAGAGCTTCACGCAGCGCATACAGGAGATGCATTTCTTGGAGTCGGCTGTGAACACAGAGGGATCGATCGCCTGCACGGGGCACGCTTTCGCGCACGTCCCGCATTTTACGCAGGATTTGTCCGGCTTCGGCGCAAGACCACCGCCGCCCGCCTTTTTATAGGGACGATTGCCCGGGATCGTGGAGACGGGCCGTGTCTTCCCGGCGATCTGATCGGCGAAATCCGTCAGCTGCTTCCGGTCCGCCGCGTCCGGTCTGCCCGCAGCGTACTGCGGCATGATCGAATGCTCGGCGACTGCGGAGATCGCCGCCGTGACATGAAAACCGCATTTCTTCGCGGCGTCCTCCATCTCCGCGAGCGTATCCTCATACGCCCGGTTTCCGTAGACGCAGACAAGGACGCAGCTTGCTCCGTTCCCGTGAACTGGCTTGAGCCGCTCGATGGCTACGGCGGGCGCACGTCCGCCAAAAGACGGCATGGCGATCAGCACTAGATCCTGTCCGTTGATCTCGCACTTGCCAAAGTCCTTCTTAGCGTCGCTCAAGTCGATCTTGGCCGGGTTCGCGTCCCAGTGTTTTCCGAGGATGTCGGCGACTTTTGCGGTGCCGCCCGTGGGGCTGAATACGATCTCTACGACGTTCATCATGAAATCCTCATTTGTGATGGATATGGTAATATGTTCAGCAGTCGGAATGCTGTGCTGAGATCCTTTTTCGGATCATAGCGATACAGTCGGCCAGCGTTTTCTCCGCAAGCGCGCGGGAAAACGCGTCTTCGACCTCCGTGAATAGGTCGGTCAGAACCGGCCGGATATGCCGCCCGACGATGCACTCGTCGCTGGGGTTCTGGTGCAGGTCCAAGATACGGGGCGTTTCCGTTTCATTGACAGCCTGATAGATGTGCAGGAGCGACAGTTCCTCCGCTTTCGGCTTCAGCGTGAAACCGCTGACCCCGCGCCGGCTTTCAATGAGGTCCCTTTTCTTGAGAAGTCCGATGATCTTCCGAATGTAGCTGGCGTTCGTTCCGACGCTCGCGGCGACCTCCTCCGAAGTGAGCGGCTTTTCGGATTCGGAGATCAAAATCAGCGTGTGGATGGCGGAAGAGAATTTGGTGTCCATCAGCGCTTCACCTCGCAGGTCACGATGTACTCCGTCTGGCTGTCTGTTTCCAGTCCGGGGTCTTCGACGGCAAACCGCCCGGTGATCCCAGTTGCCTGCAAGGTCAGGTCAAAATGGGAGAGGGCGATTCCCACGTCGACTTTCTGGATGTCTCCAAGCGGGTCGTTCTGCATGGCTTTTGCCTTTTTCTCGTAGAAATGCACCTTGTCTCCGCAGACGACGGCTCGCCAAGGCTGCTTGTTTCCGGCGGACGGTGCAAGGCGGGTCATTTCCAGCGCGTCCCGAAAGATACCGGCTCGTTCTGGGTCTAAGCTCTCCGCAAAGGAATTCTCAAAGAAAAGGGTTTCAAAATGAAGACGCTCGTCGGCCTTGATGCCCTTCCGCATCAGCTTTTCCCGGACGGACTGCTTTTCTGCGGGGTAACCGACAGGGCTTGCGACCGGCATGACCTCGTTCTCCTGGACTTCCATTGCCTTCTCAAAGGCGCTGCGATTGATCGTTGCGGCGAGCATGACCGTGCCGACACCAAGCGACTTGGCAAACAGGCAGAACGTTTCAAAGTTGTACCCGTAAGCAATCTCAAACTGCGGGACGCGGCTGACCTTCGCGGCGACATAGGAATTTGCCCCGAGGATCACGGGGCTGGAAAGGCCGTTTTCCTTCGCATCGAGGGTTCGGAACTCGATGGGGACGCCGAACGGGTTCTCTACGGTTTGGAGGAACGCCTCGAGCTTCCGTCTGTCCTCAGCACGAAGCGGTTCTCCACTGAACGTCCGCACGCTTTTTCTTCTGCGGATCAAATCCTGCAAGGAAATATTCATAACCTCAGCTCCTTTCCTGTATGAGTACCTGATACAAATACATTCTATACCGGAAAGACACACTTGTCAATAGGCGCATCGGAAAAGACAGGCGAATCATGGTAATTTTTTCAGGATCCTGTGGTATGATCTATCCGACGGCGCCGGAAGCACGAGTGTTGTATTCAGCTGATGTCGTGCCCGTGCTGCGCCGAAGCGCTGACTGCCCTAGTCAACAAAAAATAGACGCGCAGGGAAGGAAAAAGAGAACAAGGAAAACGGGGAATCAGGCAATGACAGTAGGAGAATTGGACTCGCAAAACTGCTTGGGCGTCAGATCATTCAAGGAATAGGCTGGGCGCTGTTCATGAAAACCGAGGATGTAGTCATCGATTTTCAAGATAATTCTTCTGCGGCACGGACTGCCGGACGATTTGACCGTACACTCGCTGCGTCACACGGCGGCGAGTTTGATGATCGCGAACGGCACGGACGTTGCGACGGTGGGTGGGCAGCACGGGCACAGTCAGATCAGCACGACGCTGGACATATACACGCACGCGTTCGATGGAAGGAAACGGGAGGCGAACAGGATGATGCAGGAGAGGTTGGAAAAATGAAAGAGCGCCGCCGACCGGAGAGGTCAGAGGCGCTCAAATCATTGGTCTTGTTTTGAAAGGGCGGTTTCCAATTCGGTTCGCAGTTTGGGCAAATCGGTCAGGATCGTATCCCAAACGATGCGCAGACTTACGCCGGAATATCCGTGAACGATTCGGTTCCGTAACCCGTAGACCTGTTCCCACGGGATAGAGGAAATCTGCGACTTTGCTTCGTCGCTCAAAGACTGCTTTGCAAGCTCTCCGATCTGCATCAAATTAAAGACGGAAGCGTCTACCAGCATGGAATTGTTCTGGAAGTCCTCCAGGGAACGCACATCTTCGTTGTAATATAAGATCGCCTGAACATGACGGAGGATCTTCTCAAGGACTTGGCGGTCTTTATCCTGCATAGAGATCCACTCCTGTCCGCTTGATTTCTCGATCTACAGGGGAATCCGGGGAGACTTGAGAAACGTCGATGAGATCGACCGGAACACGCACCGCATTGGAGACGCTTTCGAGCAGGCCGAAGAAAGAAAGGCCGTGCAGACCGCTGTCCACGAGCAGATCAATATCGCTTTTTTCCGTGGCTACACCTTTGGCGTAAGAGCCGAAAAGGGTGGCTTTTTTTACGCCGTAGGATGCAAAAACAGGAGAGAGCAGTGTTTGAAGCTCGGATATGGAATAGATTTTTTCCATGCGGATCGCCTCCTTCCCCGATGGTAACAGTATAACACAGAGAAGGACAATTTACAAGGCAAAAATGAGGGGGTGTGCCTTTCGAGTATTCTGCCAATAGGGTTCCCCAAAATATACGTTTCTCCAAATTTTTCATTGTCTTCATTGTCTAAAATAAAATGGTTAAATTTCGAGTGTGATTTATGATGGACATTGCCTTAGCAAACTCTCATTCGGATGTCCCCCATTTTTTGCCCGGGAAAAGTCGGGACAAAGGGAGTGCTATATGGTATAATGACCGCAAGGGTGGCGGCTATTATACAATTTTATATTTACCTGCCCAGTTTGGCGGCAGATCCGCTTTTGTCCGCTATATGCCAGCCTTCGGGAAGCGGGGTGTGTTCCGCAGCGCGTGACAGAGCGAAGGAACGGCCCATGGGCGCGGCAGCAGGCGCGACTTGAATATACCAAGGGGCTGTGCATTTACCGTGAATAATAAAAGGAACGAAGGGGCGCATATGGAATTCATTGAACGGCTCAACCGGAGCGTGGAGTACATGGAACAAAACCTGCGGGGGAAGATCGACCTTGACCGCGCGGCGCGATGCGCGTATCTCTCGAAGGACAGCTTTTTGCGACTGTTCAGCCAAATGACTGGGATGACTGTGGCGCAGTATGTGAGCCGCAGGCGGCTGACGTTGGCCGTGACCGACCTACGGCAGACGGACGACAAGATTCTGGATATAGCCCTGCGGTACGGCTATGACAGCGGCGACGCCTTTGCCCGGGCGTTTACGCTCCAGCACGGTGTGTCCCCGAAAACCGCGCGGCGGGAGAACGTGCCCTTAAAGCTATATCCGCCGCTGTCGTTTTCGCTGGCGGTGCACGGCGCCCGGGAGATGGACTTTCGGCTGGTGGACGTGGAGGACGGGCCGCTGTTTGGATTCCTGGAAAAGCTGGGCGGACAAGGAAAACCCGATCCGCAAAACCGTTTGGTACGGCGTTTGGAAGGACGGCAAGTACGCGCTGTCCAGAGACAACGGCACTGTGTGGTATGGCTTTTGGAAAGAGGGACGATACGCTGTCGTTCCGACGGAATCCCACGGCGGAGAGGACGGAGGTCTCTCCTTGACAAAGGGTCGGTACGCCGTGTTCGGCACGGAACCGGGCGGCACGGCGTGGGAAAAGGTGCCGGAGCTGCGGGAGTCCATCTTGGAAGACTGTCTGCCCGCCTTCGGGTATACGCGGAAGGAAGGGGCGTTTTTTGAGATCTACCGTCTCTGGACAGACCGGGAAAGGCGGAACGCGGTGCGCTACTACGAGCTTTGGCTGCCGGTCCGGGAGGAAAAGGAGACGCTCGAAAAACCGGCGGAGCAGTACCCGCTGATCTCCGTGTTGATCCCGGTGTATCAGGCGGAGGAATATTTGGCGCGGTGCGTGGATTCGGCGCTCGCGCAGACCTACCCGAACTTTGAAATCGTTATGGTGGACGACGGGTCCACGGACAGCAGCCCGAAAATCGCGAAGCGGTATGCGAACTCTCCGAATGTTCGGTACTACCGCGAGGAACACCGAGGGGTGTCTCATGCGCGCAACTGCTTGGTGGAAAGAGCAAAGGGCGAGCTGCTGTTTTTCTTGGACGCCGACGATTGCTTGGAGGCGGACGCCCTCGCGGTTTTGGCCGACCTTTTGGAGAAACACGATGCGGACATTGCGCAATGCGCCATTCAATACGCTTGGATCCAGAAAAGCGACGGAATGGCTTTGGAAGACGCGAGGACGGAAGTGTATGATTCCGAAAATCTGCTGACGCGTTTCTGCTGCTGGGCGCTCCCGCTCATGCGGGTCAATCCCGTGGCAAAGCTATACCGGAGAGAGGTGTTTCGGAATATCTGCTTCCCGGAGGGGAAAATTCACGAAGACGAGGCCGTGATGCACAGGATCGTCGGGAACTGCGGGAGGATCGTCTGTACCGGCCGGCGGCTGTATCGGTACAACTTCAATCCGACGAGCATCACGCGAGGCACGTTTACGTACAGGCGGTATGACTGCCTGGACGCGATCGCGGACCGCTATCGGTACTGCGCGGAGCGAGGGCTGTTTCTTGCTGCGGATATGTCCGTGCTACAGTATTTGAAGATGGCTTTAGATATGTATCGGAAAACGTACACAGAGATCAGCCCAACAGACGAGCATTTGGGCTGGCTGCAGGAGGAATGCAGAAAGGCCGCCGAATACTTGATTCAAACCGGACGTTTCAGCGACGAACTGGTGCGGCTCTTTACGGCGTGGCGCACGGACCCGCTGTTCGGCGAGATGCCCAGTTTGTATCCCATCGGGAATGCCTGTTACGAGAGCTGGCTCAAAGGGGAGAACCGTCCATGAAAAATCCTCTTTTTCGCTTTTTCGCGGACAACAGGCGGTATCTGCCTGGCATTGCGGTCATTGTGTTCATCTCCCTCTTGGCCGGGTTGCTGAAGATGATGATCTCCGAGCTGTGGGGAGAATCGGTCGATTTGGGCCTTGCGAGGCAGGTGACGCCCATGCTGCAGGCGGCGTCCCTCATGGCGGGGCTCATCTTGTTGGACTGTTCCAGAACCGCGCTGCACTATCACATCATCGGCAAAGTCACTGAAGAAATGTTTTTGGGCGTTCGGATGCGGGCGTTTCGGGAGATCACCTCCGGGGACACCGCCGCGTTGGAGACGCAGTCCCGCACCGGAGACATGGCGACGCGCGTCAACAACGACATCGAGGTGCTCAGCACATTTGCGGCGGGGCACATCAGCAACTTTTCCCGGCTGATCTTTCAAGGCGTGTTCGCCGTCGTCGGATGCCTGTTTTTGAGCTGGCAGCTGTCTGTGGTCGTCTGTATTGTGATCCCGTTTTCCCTGTGGACCGTCCGAAAGATCAGCGTGCCCATTCAGACGCAGAGCAAAAAGTCGATGGACCGTGTCGGCTCTGCCATGAGCGTTGCGGCCGACGCGATCGGCGGCATCCTGACCGTAAAGGCGTTCGGGATGGAGGACGCCTTGACGGAAAAACTGGCGGAAGACTGCGAGGCGGCCTATGCGCAGACCGTGAAAACGGAACGGGTCAATAGGAAAATGACGGGCATCAAGTACGTCGCAAATGTCGTGCAGGTCATGTCCCTGTTTCTGGCGGGGACGGTTCTGGTGCAGAACGGTAGGATGACGGTCGGCAGCCTGATCGCGTTTGTCACCCTGAGCAATTACATTACGGAGGCGTTCGGCCAGTCCGACTACATGATCTCGCAGTACCGCCGGGCCGTGGCGACCGCGCAGCGGCTATATGAGGTGTTGGACATTCCCGACGAGAAAGCCGGGAAGATCACGGAAAGCACTTCGGACATTCCGTGCAAAGCCGAAGGGCTGACGTTCCGCTATACGACGGAAGCGGCGGTTTTGAACGGCATCCGTCTGCGGATCGGGAAAGGGAAAAAGATCGCCGTCGTTGGCCCGAGCGGGTGCGGCAAAAGCACGCTCATCAAGCTGCTTTGCAGGTTCTATTTGCCGCAGGAAGGAAAGCTCTCGCTGTTTGGGGTTAATTCCGCCGACTGGCAGCCGGACGCGCTGCGAAAACACCTTGCGATCGTCACGCAGGACGCTGCGCTCTTTGACGGCAGTATCTTTGAAAATGTCGCCTACGGGAGGCCGGGCTGCACGCGGGAGGAATGTATGGAAGCGCTGCGGAGGGTGCGGCTGGACGGTTATGTCGAGCAGTTGGAGGACGGCATCGACCACGAGATCGGCGAATACGGCTCCCGGCTCTCCGGCGGGCAGAAGCAGCGCCTGTGCATTGCGCGCGCGATGGTGAAGCAGGCGAAATTGGTGCTGCTGGACGAGGCGATGTCCGCGCTGGACATCCGGACGGAGCGGGAGGTGCAGCAGGCGCTGGACAAGCTGCTTGAAGGCCGCTCCGCCCTCATCGTCGCCCATCGGCTCACGACCGTGCAAAACGCGGATTACATTTACTACATGGACAACGGGAACGTCGCGGAGGAAGGCACGCCGACAGAACTGCTGCACCGGAAAGGGCGCTATTATGAAATGTGCAAGCTGCAGGGGCTGGTTTCCTGAGAGGGGGTACTCGGATGCATCGGTCGATCCGTCATTTGAAGCTCTTTTGCAGATCGTTTACCTTTCTGGGAGAGGCGCGCGGGAAATATTTGCTGGGCGTCGTGCTGGGTTCGTTTGAACTTGCGCTCCTGTTTGCGACGCCGGTCCTCAATCAGGCACTGATCGAGGCTGCGATGGGAGCGGGAGAGGGAAATATTCTCCCGGTGCTGATGGTTATGCTCGGAATGTTCCTTTTGTTCGTGCCGCTTGTCGTTTGCGGAAAATACTTGCAGGCAGCGGCCAGCGCCAAAGGGACGGCCAATCTGCGCGCGGCTCTGTTCCGTCACATCCTGCGGCTGCCCGTGGAGACGGTGAACCGCTATAAGATCGGGGATCACATCACGCGCCTGACCGATGACGCCAACCGAACGGCTGGAATCTTCAACGCGTATTCTATTGTCAATCTGGTTCGGTTCATTGTGGTGTTTGCCGTGACGCTGGTTTTTCTCGCGGTCAACGATTGGCGCATTGCCGTCGCCGGGCTGGCATATAGCGCCGTGAATTTGGGACTTTCGCTGTGGCTCAATCCCCTTTCCAAGAGGCTGGAGGCAGACGCCAAAAAGGAACTTGCGCGTTCTTCCTCCTTCCTGATGGAAGCGTTCCGGGCGATCCCGGTCGTGCGGGTCTTCACGCTGCAAAAGGAGCTCGGCGCGCGTTACCGCGTGATCTGCGAGATCATCAAGGAGAAGCACCAAAAATACCGCACCATGATCGGCATCACTTACGGCGTCGTGGACTTTTTCGCGCAGTCCGCGTAGGCAGTCGGCTTTCTGATCGGCGTGCTGCTCGCGGGCAGCGACGTCGCTCTGGGAAACGTGGTATTCAATGCGACGCTGGTGGGCCTGATGGCGGACGCCGTATTTCGGCTGTCTACGTTTCTTCTGCTGGCGCAGCCCAATTTCGTCGCGATGGAGCGCGTCTTTGAATTGCTGGAACTGCCCGAAGAGGATCTATCCCCCACGAATAGCACGCTCGAGAAAAAGGGTGAAGCCGTGGTGGAATTTCGCGACGTGGTGTTCTCCTATGACGGGGAAAAGAACGTTCTGGACGGTGTGAGCTTTGCGCTGCACAGGGGAGAACATCTGGCTCTGACGGGGAGCTCGGGCGGCGGGAAAAGCACGATCCTGAAGCTGATGGAGGGCTTTTACACCCCTTCGAGCGGAGAAATCTGTTATTTCGGCATCCCCCACACGAAGCTCTCCAAAGGGGACATCCGAAGTCTGTTTGCGTATGTCCCGCAGGAATGCACGCTGTTTGACGGCACGATTCGGGAGAACATCGCGTTGGGCAGGCCGGGCGCTACGCAGGAGGAGATCGAGCGCGCTGCGAAAGCGTCGGGTATTTGTGGGTTTGTTGCATCACTGCCGAAGGGATATGACACGCCTGTGGGCGAACGCGGCACGCAGCTTTCCGGCGGCCAGCGGCAGCGCATCGCCATTGCCCGAGCGGTTTTGAAAGGCGCTCCGATTTTGCTCTTGGATGAAGCCACTTCTGCGCTGGATTCCGACACCGAGCGGGAAGTGCAGAGCTGCCTCGATGAAGTTTCAAAGTCCAAGACGACGGTGACCGTCGCGCACCGCCCCTCTTCGATCCGCCGTGCCGACCGGAAGATCGAGGTGAATGCAAAACCGAATTTAGGAGCAAATGAGGATTGATTAGAAGGGAAGGACGACTCAAGGGTTGAAATTGTTTCTCGGAAAGATCTTTTCCCTGCGGGGGCTTGGGCAATACATGAAACGGAAGACGAGAAGCGGGGTCGTATCGTGGTCTTGTCTGAAACAGATGATAGGGTAGAGAAACGCACCGTGAAATCAAAGGTTTCACGGTGCGTTTTGGCGCGGAGGCCTAAAATGAATTGTAAACGAAAATACCGCGGAAGGTGCGGGCGGGACTGCGTGGAAGCGGTTTGGGGGATCGGCTTTCGGCTCAGCGCCTTGCGGAGCGATCTTTCCGAAATCTTTACGCTTTTCTTTACCGCTTTCTTTCCCTTTTTGCGGTACGATCTCCGAAGGAGCAAAGCGGTAAAAAAGAATATAGGAACGAAAGCGTATGTTTAGAAGAAACGGATGGGCTCCGGAAGATGGAAGGCAGAAATGCAGGCTCTATATGGCGTGAAACAGAAAGGTTTTGCCGACGGGGAGAGGAGAGGAAAGCGATGTTTCTGCTTATGCAGACTTTCAAAACGATCCGAAAACACCTCGGGATCAACCTTGTGATCCTGCTGACGCTGTTTGTCGCGTATCTGTTTTTCTTCATGGTGTGCTGTTATGTGGAGGACGGCCTGCTCGGCCTCTCGTCCTTTTCTTTAAAGGAAAAAGAAAGGAGCGTCTATTTTTACGGGTGGAGCGCGTTCGGGCAAAGGAATGATGCGCTTTCCCAGAAGGATCTAGCGGACTTCGCTGCGCGGAACAGTGTGATCGAGGACATGACGGCGGTGGAAGACGACAGCTATTTCGATTCGTTCTCCGGGCAGAGCCTCACACTTTACCGCGTGGACGGGCGGTTTCAGTCCCATTTCACATTTCCCATCCTGCAGGGGCGGTATTTTACGGAGGAGGAGCTTTCGAGCGGCGCGCCCGTCTGCGTGATCGGAGAGGGGCTTTGGCTGCGGAAAAACCGCACAGTGGGAGACGACCTGAACGTCGGGAACATAGCGCTGAAGATCATCGGCGTGATGAAGTACAACGCCAATATGAGCGCCAATCTGGTGCCCCGTCAAACGCTGGAAGGAATTCCCGTTCCGGGGCTCGACATACAGGGGTACTATTTTGCGGCGACGCTGTCCGACCCATCCCGGGCTTCCGAGATCCGCTGGAGCGAGCTCGGCCTTACCGGGGAGCCGCTCTCCGGAGACGATTACTTTCGGCGGGGGTTGACCTCTTTGCTCGGGCGCGGCGCGATGTACTTCTTTGTGGGGATCCTGGTCCTGTTTTACGCGCTGATGAACTTTGTCAATATCTTCGTCGGCAAAATGCGGGAGCAGCAAAAAAGCCTCGGGATCCGAATCGCCTTGGGAGCGTCCCACGGCAAGGTGTTCGCGCAGTTCTTTTTGGAGGTGCTGATCCTGGCGCTCATGGCGGTGCTCTGTGTGTTCTGTCTGGACCCGCTGATCGCCGACTCGGTGCGCAGGATCATCAACCATGCCTTCGGGCCGGTCACGTTTTGCACGGTGCTCGCGGTGTCGGTGCTGTCGTCGTTCCTGCTCAGCTGCATTTTGTTTCGGAAGTTCCGCCGCGTCGAGATTACGCGGGTCCTGAAAGAGAGTTAGGAGGTGCGGCCAAAGATGATGTATTTACTGCACCGCGCGGTGCTTCGCGTCTCGAAAAACCGGAAAAAGTACGTTCCCATGGCGCTGCAGATCACCGTCGGCGTCTGTATGCTGTCCATCGCCCTGACGCTGACTTTTGATCTTGATGCCCAGACCCGCGCGTTCTCCCGGTATCTGGAAAGGCCCTTCGCAAGCGTCAGCTCGGAATTCAACGACGCGTCTTCGCCCGTTACAGCGTCCGATATGGCACAGATCAAAGCGCGCACAGAGCGGGAGGTCGTCTGTTTTCGGCAGTATCTTTCCGCCGAGCCTTTCACGGTCCTTTTCGCGGACCGGACGTTTTTCCCCGGGATCATGGGTGCGGAAAGGAAAGTGTCCGGCAAATGCTTTGCGGGGGAAAATGCGATGCGGAAGCTGGCGGACTGGGTCCCCGCCGATGAAGCGCTCGCCGGGGCTTTTGATCCGGAAGACCGCAGTTTATTTGGGATCCCCCTGCGGGAAGCAACCCCTTTGGAGGATTTACAATATACCGCGCCGGGCCTGCTCTCGGCGATCCAGTATGCACAGGGCACTTTAGAGATGACATCCTTTGCGGACGTCCTCGTGTTTCCGCTGGAAGCGGGCGACGGGTGCCCGTGTCAAAACATTGTCGCTCTGCCGTTTGCCGCTTCGGACGGCGCGGAAATCGCCGGTGATCTGGAGGAGATCCAGTTGTATCTCGCCGCGGCGCACCCGGACGGCAGGTATCGGATCCGGAACTACGGGGAGGAAGTGCAGTCCGCGCTGCGCCGAAACGAAACGCTCGCCGCGACGGTGAGCGTGCCGGCGGGGTTTGTCCTTGTGATCGTCTGTTTTGGAATGATCGGGCTTCTGCTCGTGCTCTTTCACCAGCGGCGCAGGGAATATGCCGTCGCGCTGCTCTGCGGGGCGAGTGTCCGCCTGCTGTTGATCGAAAGTTATCTGGAAATCGCGGTTCTGGTCATCTTCGGCACGTTGCTCGGAAGTTTTTCCGCGATC
>CANQIG010000023.1 GCA_947623765.1 uncultured Clostridia bacterium
GAGGAACGTCTCGTCGGCCTTCAAGACGGTCTCCGCCTGGGAGAGCAGCGCCGAGATCCGCGGCAGCAGGATCCCCGCCGCAGCCGCCGCGCCGCAGAGCGCCGCCGGGAACCGCAGGACGTCCGACGCATATTCCGAAACCGCAGCGGAAAGCACCGCCACAGAGATCAAAAGGAACAGCGTCTGCAGCGGCGCCTTCCCCTCCGCCTGCACCGCTTCGGAAAGCATCTCGAAAATCGAACTTGCCTTCGCGCCGGGCTCTTTGGGAGAGATCCCTTTTTCTCTGAAAAGGTCCTGTACCTCCTCCGGCAGGTTCCGAAAAAGCTCGTCCGCGCCGCTTTCGACATAGATCCTGTCGCGGATCTCCTCCACTTCCGCAGCCCGCGCAGGAAAACAGAGCAGCCCGGAAAGCACAAGCGCGAAAAGCAGGATGCGTCGCAGCCTCACAGCGCCAGCACCTCCCGCACGTTCCGCAGCAGCTCCTCGAGCAGCGGCAGGGAGATGAGGAGGACCGCCGTCTTGACGGCAAACTCCACCCCGGAGGCGAGCGCAGCCTCACCCGTGTCCTTGCAGACGCCGACCGCGAGACGGCCCACCAGCACGATCCCGAGCGCTTTCAGCATTACGGCGAGCGCGTCCGCCATCCCCGCTTCAGACGCAAGCCCGAACGCCGTTTCGATCAGCGCGGAAACGTCGGACAGCGTGAACAGGAACACCCCGACCGCGGCCGCGAGCGTGAAAAGCACCGCCGTCTCCCCGCTTCCGCGCCGGATCAGCGCGCCGCAGACTGCAGCGAGCAGCGCGACGGCGGCGACCGCCGCGATCCGCGTCATAGACCGAACACCGCCTTGATCGTGTTGAACAGGTTGCTGATCTCGGAGATCATCATCATCAGGACGACAATGAGCCCAGCGAGCGTCGTCATCAGCGCCTGCTCCTCCCGGCCCGAGCGGATCAGGAGCTGGTTGAGTACCGCGACAATGATCCCGATGGCGGCGATGCGGAAAATCAGGTCCACATCCATGTGTTTTTCCGTCCTTTCCCTTTCTCAGAGGATGATGAGTACGGCAGCGGCGCCGAGAAACAGACCCAGCGCGGCGTACAGCTTTCCCTTCTCCCGCACCGCGCGCTGCGCTTCCCGGAGCGCGTCCGCCGCGCGGCCCTCAAAGAGCGTGAGATACGCGATCTGCCCCTCGAGGTCCGTTTTCCCGTAGCCCTCGATGAAGGCTTTAGAGAGCGCGCGGTCTTTCGCGAAGGAAAAGAAGCTTTCCGCCGCGTTCCGCCAGGCGTCGGGCAGAATACCATCGAGGCAAACCGTTCCCAGAAAAGCGTTTTCCCCGCAGAGCAGGAGCAGCCCGTGCAGATCCTCCGCCGTATACGCGGCGGCGCTTTTCAGCATCGCGAGCGCGTCGCAGAAGACCGCAAGCTCTCTTTCACGCGCTTTTAGCCGCAGCGTTTCGGCCAGACCCGCGCAGAGAGACGTCAGCAGAACGGTCGGCAGCAACAGAGCGCGCAAGCAGATCACCCGCCTTGCAGACCGTCTCCACCGAGGACGGCGATCCCCTCCCCCGCAGGAACGCGACGTTCTGAAACGCGCCGGTCTGCAAAAGCGCGCGGCAGAGCGGGCGGCGGAGAAAGTCTTTGGGCCCCGCTCCGTGCACGCTCGCAATCAGGGCAACGCCGGAAAACGCGGCGGACCTGATCGCGTCCAGATCCCCGTCTCCCAGCTCGTCGCAGAGGAGGAACTCCGGTGCGAGACAGCGCACGGCGTGGGAGAGCCCCTCCCGCTTCGGGTAGCCGGAGAGCACTTCGGTACAAAGGCCGAGATCGAAGCCGTCCGAGCGCAGCTCAAAGCGCTCGTCCAACACGATCACGCGCTTTCCGGCGTTCCCGAGGACCCGCGCGATGTCGCGCAGCAGCGTCGTCTTTCCGGAGGACGGCGCGCCGCAGATCAGCAGTCCCTCCTCCGGCCGGATGCCGGTGCGAAAAAGTGGACCGGCGCACCCGGGTATTTCCCGGGGAATACGCACCGTGAGCCCGGTGATCTCCCGCACGGTCCTCAGCGCCCCGCCCTCCGTCACCGCCGTGCCGAGCACGCCGACCCGAAGCCCGTCCGCCGTCGAGAGGAACCCGTTTTTCAGCTCCGCCGTATGGCTGTACGCGGAGTATCCGGAGAGCGCCCGGAAGATCTCCCCGATCTCCCGCCCGGAGACGATCGGGCAGTCCGCGGAGGGCAGAGCGGACAGCGTGCCGTTCTCCCGCAGAAACGCCGCCTTTCCCATTAGGAAGAGCTGAACGGGCTTTCCGCGCGAGAGCGTGATGTCGGACACCTTCTCCCGGATCTCCACGGGCGTCTTCCGGAGCAGGTCGGTAAACCGACCCAGCCCACGGATCGCTTTTTCATAGTCCATGTGCCGCACCTCTTTTCGCTTCATGCTTCCATTCTATGGACGTGCCCGCCGCTTTAGAACAGAAAAACCGCCGGGCAAAACGCTCGGCGGCAAACGGTCAAATCTTCTTTTTTGTTGGCGGCGTTACCGCGCATCCCCGGAACGGTCCTTTTGCAGGATCTTGAGGCCGAGCTCGAACGCGAGAAACATGATCTTCGTTTTCTCGTCGAGGCGCGCCGTCCCAGAGATGCTGCGCGGCTGCCACGCGGAGTGGTCGAGGTTGTCCCCGGCGTAGAAGAACTGAAAGAACTCCGTCCCGCGAAAATCGCACACCGCCTGCATCCCGGCGCACTCCATCTCGACGCAGATCGCGCCCTGCGCTTTCCGGCGATGCACCTTTTCCGCGGTCTCGCGGTACATGGCATCCGTCGTCCATGTGACGCCCTCCACGAAGGGATAGCCGCATTCCGCGAGGACTTCCCGGAATTCTTCCCGGTACTTGCGGTTCACCTCAATGGTATCGGACGGCGGCGCGTAGTGGTAGCTCGTCCCCTCGTCGCGAAACGCGCGCGTCGGGATGATGATCCCGCAGTCCTCGATGGAGCGGTCCAGCACGCCGCAGTTCCCGAGCAGCACGAGCCGTCGGCTCCCCATCACCATCAGTTCCTCATACATCCCGACGCAGAGGGGCTCTCCGACAAACGACTGAAACAGCGCGAACCGCTCGCCCTTGTAGACGACCTCGTACACCGGGCTGCGCGCGACGGCAGAATGCAGCTCCGCGATCTTCCGCGCCTCGAGCTGCGCGAGAACGCTCTCGAACAGCGCCTGCGAGAAGCAGGAGACCGTCACCTCAGGAAAGCCCTCGATCCGGGAGACGACCATCTCCGGGTTGATGACGGCATCCCGCGCGGTGTCAAATTCTTTCAGAAGCATGGTCATACACCTCTCATTTATCTGCCGTTTTCAGGCCGTGCTCATAGAGATCGTAAAAGTGGTGGGTCGGCCCGCAGCCGTGGCCGAGCGGGAGCGCGTGCTCGATCGCGACCGTGACGTACGCCTTCGCGCGCTCCACCGCCTCCGCCGGGGAGTACCCGAGCGCGAGGTTCGACGCGATCGCCGAGGACAGCGTGCAGCCCGTCCCGTGCGTGTTCTTCGTGTGAATGCGCTTCGTCGTGAACTCGTGGAACGCCTTTCCGTCGTAGAGCACGTCGGTCGCATCGCCGATGTAGTGCCCACCCTTGACGAGCACCGCGCCGCACCCGCCCTCGCAGAGCGCTTTCGCGGCCTCCCGCATCTCCCCAACCGTCTCGATCTTTCGTCCGGAAAGCGCCTCCGCCTCCGGGATATTCGGCGTCAGAAGGTCGGCGAGCGGCAGAATGACCTCCTTGAAGTGCTCGACCGAGCCCGGCTCCATCAGCGGCGCGCCGTTTTTCGCGTACATGACAGGGTCGATGACGACGTTCGCCGGGCGGTATTCGCGCAGTTTTTCCGCGACGGCGTCCATACACGCGGGCGTCGAGAGCATCCCGATCTTCACGGCGTCCGTCCCGATGTCCTCGTACACCGCGTCCAACTGCATCCGGATCATCTCGGGCGAGACGTCCTCCACCCCGAGGACGCGCGCGGTGTTCTCCGCGACGACCGAGACGATGACGCTCATGGCGAAAACGCCGTGCGCCGACATGGTTTTGATATCCGCCTGCACGCCCGCGCCGCCGGAACAGTCCGAGCCTGCAATGGTAAGTACACGTTTCATCACAATTCCTCCTTAAAGTCAGTACCCACCGGCGAAACCGGCAGCCTCATGTAGGACCTGAAATGGCCTTGTTGCTGGCACGTATCCTCACAACGCGTTCAACGGTTTCCTACTTACATTTCTCGCTCCCAATGCCCATAAATGGGCATTTTCCTTTTCACTGGGGGTCCGCAATGGCGAACCATGCAAGTCTCCTTCCTCACCGTACGCTCAATGCCTGCCTTTATAGCTTGTCTGTACCCACCAGCGTCTCCGGTGGCTGCTTTGTCTCTGAAACTGACCGTCAGGACCATCGGGGAAACCAGTTGCCTCGTGCAGGCCCGGAAAGGGCTTGTTCCCGGCACGCATCTCAAGACGCGCTGAATGGTTTCCTAGCTTACATTGCTCGCTCCGGCACCTAAAAAAGAAATCCTCTTTTCTCTGAGGGTTCGCAATGGCCAACCGCGCCAGTTCCATTCCTCTCTTCACTCGCCGCCTGCCTCTAAAGCGCGTTTATTTGCGCCGCCTCGCCGGAGGTTACTTTGTCTCCGAAGCGGACAGAGCAAGCTCCGCCACGCGGAGCGAGTGAACACGGACCGGATTGTCCGCGGAGAAAACAAAACGCGAATCGGTAAAATCCGGGGCAAGCGGAAGTGCCGTAAAGGCGGACCCGTTCACATAGATCTCAAATCCCGTCGTATCGCTGATGACCGTCAGAGATACCGGTTCTCCCGCCGCGATGGGCAGGGTGACATCCGAGGCCGTGACGTTTTCCCCGTCCGCACGGATGACACAGCCGAACAGGGAGAGCGAGAACGGCGCGCGCTCCGCTTCAAGGTCCACCCGAACGGCTTTCCGCGAAAGCTCCACCGTGTGCGACGTGATCTCGCAGTCAAAGATCTCGTCTTCCCTTTCCACGAGCGACTCGATCGAATCCACCGGCGTCATGCAAAGGTCGTACGTATCCCCCCGCTTTTTCAGCGACATCACCGTCGGCGTACACATCGAGCCGTTGAACGGCGCGCCGGGGATCTCGCTGCGGTTCCACGCGATGCGGATCACAGGCTTCCCCGGTTCACAGAAATAGGTCTGCGCCGCGTAGGACGCGGAGCCGTAGGCGAGCTGCTTTACATCCTGTATCGGACAGTACCGCCCGGAACCGTCAAAATCACCCACAAAGTACGTGTCGTGCGCGCCGGAGTATACCCAAAACACCCTGCCGTCGTCCGCGGTCAGTGCATAAATATCCGGGCACTCATCATTTCCGGGCAGATCGAACGTCTGCAAAAGCTCCCAGTGCAGCAGATCCCGGGAAACGTAGAGCGCGTAAGTCCGCTCGGAAAAATAGAGCGCCATGAGCCAGCGCGACCGCGCCGCGTCATAGACCACCTTCGGGTCGCGGTTGCCTCGGACCGCCTCCGGGAGGATCTCCCCATACTTTTGGAGCGTTTCCCCGCCGTCGGTGCTGTAAGCGAGCCACTGGCTGCTCCGCTTTTCCCCGGCGTTCGTGTAGAAAAAGAGGATCGGCGGCTTCTCCCCCGCACCCAGACCGGAAACGTTCTCCCGGTCGATCACCGCACACCCGGAGAACATCATGCCGAATTCGTCTTGGAACAGTGCCTCTTCCCGGTACTCCCAGTGGAACAGGTCGCGGCTCACGGCGTGCGCCCAGTGCATATTGCCCCACGTGCGGCCGAAGGGGTTGTGCTGGTGGTAAAGATGATATACGCTGTCGAGGCAGAACAGCCCGTTCGGATCATTCAGCCAGCCGCGCTCCGCCGTGTAGTGCAGCGCAGGCCGAAACGCCGCTTCCGCTTCCGTCAGCGGTTCCATTTCGTCCGAAAAGAACGGCAGAAAGCCATCCGGGGCCTCCATCTCCACCGTTTTTCCGAGAAAATGACGCAGATCCGCCCAGTAGACCGCATCCGGTTCCCGTTCCTCGTAAACTGCGAAAAACCAATACGGCTCGACCCCCTCTCCGTTCAGCGTGAACCGGAACGGCTCCCCGTCGTACTTCACGGGAACGCGGAGAAATCTTTTTTCAATCTTCAACTGCATATCGCTCTTCCTTTCCCCCAAAAGATCGTAAACCATGTATTATGCACGGGAAGCGCATTGGCTTCCCCGTCGCCCTTTGCCGAGGCCATAGACGTTTTGCCGCGCAGTCACCCTCCCAGCGTCACGCGGAAAACCCCGCGTGCTAGGAAAGCTCCCTTTCTCTGTTAAAAAACTTCCGTCTTCGCAGATATGAACCCGTAAGCGCAAAGCGCGCTGGAATAACGCGGCATCGTCCATCGCCGGGGCCAAAGGCCGCTATGTCGCGCTATCATCCTTCCAGCGTCTCGCTGAAAAGCCCCGAACGCCGGGAACCCCTTTGCGGCAGACCGAGAAAACATATCTGAAACTGGTAAAAGTTTCCGTCTTTGCGGCTATTATACCACAGTTCTCCCGCACGCGCAAGGACAAGAACGGGAAAGAGAAAAAGACCCCCGAAGGGGTCTTTTCACGCCGTTAAAATTCGTAGTGGAGAAATTGGTCGACGCGGTAACTCGTGCGCATCTGTCCCGCCGCATCGAAGACGATGGAGATGCTGCCCGTCAGCGTCGCGCCGTCTTTCCGCTCCACGGTGAAGCGCACCGTGTCGTTGTACGCGGAGAAGTCGATCCCGTCCGCCGGCGCGTCTCGCAGCGCCTCAACCGTTTCCGCCGGGAGAGACCAGTAGATCTCCTCATAGGGGATCACGTCGAGCGTTTTCTGCGCAAAGTCCGGCGCTGGCGCGGTGCTCAAACGGTTTTCCACCGTGATCGACACCATCCCGGCGTTGGGGTCGCTTTTGTGCATGACGCGGATCTCCGTGATGTTCGGCGCCTCGTCGAGCGCGGGCATCTCCGTTTGGATCTGCCCGTCCAGCGTCACCTGCACGTGCTCGCGCGCCCGCGCGTCCGGCTCGGCGCAGAGGGCGTTCAAGATCGCCGCCGCCTCATCCTCCGTCGGCACTTCCGGGTCGTTGACGAAGGACTTGTACCAGTCGCCGTACGGGAACATCACGTCCATTTTGTTCCAAGGCGCGCCGCTCTCCGCTTTGCTCCGCTCTCGCTCGAGTTCTCGGTAGCACGTCAGCACGCCCGATTCGCTCTCCAGCGTGACGCGCTCGATATCCGGGTCGTCCGGCTCGCCGATGCTGAGGAACAGATTCGGGAAGCAGACGATCCGCCCCTCCCCGTCCGTCTCAAAGCCGAAATCCTGCATCAGCTTTTCCACGTCCTGCCCGGCGTCGGAGAGATCGACGTCCGCCGCGCTGACCCGGATGAACGGCGTCACCTCGGCCTCTTGCTCCGGCGCTCCGCTGAGATACGCCCCGATGCGGCCCGCCGCGAACGGCACCGCGAACAGGAGCAGCACCGCGCAGACCGGCGCGAGCACCGTCACCGGCTGGAGCTTCTTCGTTCGCGCTGCGCGCCGCTCCACACTGCGCACGAGCCGTCTTTCCAGATCCTCCGGGACCTGCATGGCCTGCATGGCCTTTGTGTACTCAGTCACTCTCATAACTCTCCTCCAAATAGATCTCTTTCAGTTTGATCCTTCCTTTTTCCAGCCGTTTGCGGACCGCCGCGTCGGATATGCCCAGCATTCCGGCGATCTTCGCGGAACCGTACCCCTCCACATAGTAGAGATACATCGCGGTCTTGAGCTTTGGCGGCAGACGCAGCAGCGACTCCATCACCGCGCGGTCGCGCGCTTCGGGGAGCAGCGGCGCGGCGTCCTCCGCGAGCCGTTTCCGCCGCTTTTGGAACCGAAGAAGGCTTTTCGCTTCGTTTTCTGTCACACGGATGAGCCACGCCTTCACGTGCTCCGCATCATTGAACTGCGGCTTTTTCGTGTGGAATTTCAGGAACACGTTCTGCAGGATGTCCTCCGCGTCCGCAGCACATCCCGTGACGGAAAATGCGATCCGGAAAAGCATATCTGCGTATTCGGCGACGGCTTCCTCCAAGCTCACGCTCCCGTCCAGCCCGGTCGAACACATTTCCATGGGTTTTTCCTCCTTTCACCCCAAACACGCTTTTCCGCCGCCAAATGTGACTTTCTTTCTCAAAAAAAGAACAGGCCGCCGTTAAGCGGTCTGTCCGTACACTTCTTTTCGTTCGTCCAGGAGCTTCTCGAGCGTCGCCAACCGGATCGAAACACACATGACCTGCATCGCGGTCTCCAGCTCGTCGATCGGCGGGAAGGTCGGCGCCAAGCGGATGTTGCTGTCCTCGGGGTCCTTTCCGTAAGGATACGTCGCGCCCGCGCCCGTCAGGACGACGCCCGCCTCCTTACAGAGGCGCACGACTTCTTTCGCGCAGCCGGGAAGCACGTTGACGCTGATGAAGTACCCGCCGTTCGGCTTGTTCCAGGTCGCGACACCAAGGCCTCCGACGTTTCGTTCCAGCATATCCTCACAGAGCGTGAACTTCGGCTCCAGGATCGCCCGGTGGCCTTTCATCAGCGCGCGCACGCCGTTGATGTCGTGCAGGAACAGGACGTGCCTGAGCTGGTTCAGCTTATCCGGGCCAATGGACTGCGTCAGGAAATGCTTCTTGATGTCCTGAATGTTCCCGTCACTTGTCGCGAGCGCCGCGACGCCCGCTCCCGGGAACGAGATCTTCGAGGTCGACGCAAAGATCATGAGCTGGTCGACCGTCCCGTTTTTCTCCGCAAGATCCCAGATCGGCAGCAGCCGGTCCGGGGTGTCGGTCAGATCGTGGACGCAGTACGCGTTATCCCACATGATCTTGAAATCCTTCGCCTTCGGGCGAAGCGCTGCAAAGCGGCGGACCACCTCGTCGGAATAGGTGATGCCCGAGGGATTGGAATACTTCGGCACACACCAGATGCCTTTGATCGCATCGTCTTCGGCAACCAGAGACTCCACCAGATCCATGTCCGGGCCGTCCGCGTTCATCGGGATATTGACCATCTCAAAGCCGAAATACTCGGTGATGGAGAAATGGCGGTCATACCCGGGGACGGGACAGAGGAACTTCACGGTGTCCAGCTTGCACCACGGCTTGCAGCCGTTGTAGCCGTGCGTATAGCCACGGGAGATGACGTCGAACATCATTTCCAAGCTGGAATTGTTGCCGAGGATGATCTGCTCCTCCGGCACGTCGATCATCGCGGCGAAAATGCGCTTCATCTCCGGGAGACCGTCCCAAAGGCCGTAGTTCCGGCAGTCGTCTCCGTTAGAATTCGCGAATTCGCTGCGCGCCTTCAGCGCTTCCAGAACGCCGAGCGCCAGCTCCAGCTGCGCGGCGCTGGGCTTGCCGCGCGCCATATTCAGGGACAGCTTTTGGTCCTGCAAAGCCGTATACTCTCTTTTTGCTGCGGATAACTCCCTTCTTAAAGAGGCGGTGCTCATCTCCGCGTAGGTCATTCGGAAACATCTCCTGTTAAGATGAAATTATGAAGCGATTGCCGGCGCATGATGCAAAACTCCGGCGTAAAGCCCTTACTATTGTACCCCAAAGACAAAAAAGATGCAAGATTTATTTCAAAATCCTGCATCTTTTCCCTCTTTTGTACGATTCCAAAGCCCCTGCGCTTCTTTTTTCCGTTAAATCTGCCGATACCGCAGCGGTCAAAATTCCGCCACGCCGGTCGTTCTCGGGAACGGCAGCACGTCGCGGATATTCTCCACGCCTGTGAGGTACATCACCATGCGCTCAAAGCCGAGGCCGAAGCCCGCGTGCTTGTTGCCGCCAAAGCGTCTCAGATCGAGGTACCACCAGTAATCCTCCTCTTTGAGCCCAAGCTCATGGATGCGGTCGAGCAGGACGTCCAGCCGTTCCTCTCTCTGGCTCGCGCCGCAGAGCTCTCCGATGCCCGGAACAAGGAGATCCGTCGCGGCGACGGTCTTTCCGTCGTCGTTCAGGCGCATATAGAAGGCCTTGATCTCCTTCGGGTAATCCGTGACGAAGACTGGCTTCCCGAAATGCTTTTCCGTGAGGTAGCGCTCGTGCTCCGTCTGGATGTCCGCGCCCCAGGTGACTTTATATTCAAAGTGGTCGTTCTGCGCTTCGAGGATCTTCACCGCGTCCGTGTAGGAGACGCGCACGAAATCGGAATGCAGCACGTGTTCCAGCTTCTCAATGAGGCCCTTCTCGACGAACTGGTTGCAAAACGCGATGTCCTGCGGGCAGTTTTCCAGCACATACCGGATGATGTACTTCACCATGCCCTCCATGACGTCCATATCGTCGTTGAGGTCGGCAAACGCCATCTCGGGCTCGATCATCCAGAACTCCGCAGCATGGCGCGTCGTATAGGACCTTTCCGCGCGGAACGTCGGCCCGAAGGTATAGACCTTGCCGAAGCCCATCGCCATGCACTCGGCTTCCAGCTGGCCGGAAACCGTCAGGTTCGTGGATTTTCCGAAGAAGTCCTTCGTGTAGTCCGTCTTTCCGTCCTCAGTCTTCGGCGTATCGTCGAGATCGAGCGTCGTGACTTGGAACATCTCGCCCGCGCCCTCGCAGTCGCTGCCGGTGATGATCGGCGTATGGACATAAGTGAAGCCGTTCTCGTTGAAATATTTATGGATCGCAAACGCCGCCGCCGAACGGATGCGGTACGTAGCGCTGAACAGGTTCGTCCGCGGCCTCAGGTGCGCGATGGTCCGCAGATACTCGACGGTGTGCCGCTTCTTCTGGAGCGGGTAGTCCGGCGTGGAAGCGCCCTCCACCGTGATCTCCGCAGCCTGGATCTCAAACGGCTGCTTCGCCTCCGGCGTGAGCAGCAGCGTCCCGGTGACGATCAGCGCCGCCCCGACGTTCTGCGCGGCGATCTCCTTGTAGTTTGCGAGGTTCTCCGCCGTAAAAACGACCTGCACGCCCTTGAAGCAGCTTCCGTCGTTGAGGTCGATAAACCCGAGCGCCTTGGAATCGCGGATGGTCCGCGCCCAGCCGCAGACCGTGACAGTCTGATCGGCAAAGCGCTCCGGCGACTTGTAAATGGCAGCGATCTCCGTACGTTTCATACCCTTTCAATCCCTTCCTGAACTTGATGCAAAACACGTTCTTGCTATATCATACCACAAAGCGCGGGCAAGTATCAAGTCCCAACGCCTCTTTTTTCGCAAAACAAGTCGATCCCGCGCCGGTGACTGCCAGTGCCGAGCGGATCGGCTCCGCCCGAGGTCGACCGTCAGCGTCAACGAATTTCCTTCCCGAAATGGGCTTCGCAAAATGACGTCCCAAATTCATTCTATACGTTTCCCGCGCCGCGTGCGCCTTGGCCCATCGTCTCTGGCCTGCCAGATCACGTTGGCAATCGCAATATGACCGAAAGGGCGTTAGTAATAGATTTGAAATGGCACACCTCGGAAAAACGTTTTTCCGCATGGATCAAAGCACTCTTGTTTCCGCGATAGGAAGCGTCGGCGTTACTAACACGTTACAAACAGACAGAAAAAACGACGAGAAAGGAAAAGTCCCGAAAACTCTGCGTTTTCGGGACTTTTCCTTGGTGGAGATAAGCGGGATCGAACCGCTGACCTCTTGAATGCCATTCAAGCGCTCTCCCAGCTGAGCTATACCCCCAACTTTTCTTCCGGCATTTCCCTGCCGAACAAGTGGTATTATAGCACACCGGCAGGGAAAATGCAAGTGTTTTTTCAAAAAAGTTTTCAAGCGCGCGAAAAGACGATCATCAAAGGACCGCTTATTCAGCCGAAGCAGGTTTCGCCTCGTTCGGGTCCACGTAGACGGTCCTGTACTGCACATAGATCACCATGCCGGGCTTTGCGCCCTGCGGTTTGGAGACGTGGCGGACCTCCGTATAATCCACCGGGACCTGCGCGGAATCTCGCGCCCGGCTGTGTTTCGCGGCAAGGACGGCCGCCTCCCGCATCGCGGTCTCCGTCGGCTTTTTGCCGTCCGAAACGAGCACCGTGTGGGAACCGGGTATGTTTTTGGTGTGGAACCAGATGTCGTTGTTGTTCGCGTCCTTCAGCGTCAGGCGGTCGTTCTGCCGGTTGTTCCGTCCGACCAGCACGGTAAACCCGTCGGAGGTCTCGAAGCGCATCGGCGCGGAGACCGCCGGGGACTTCCCGCCGCGCGGATTCTTCTTCCCGTTCTTTTCGGTCCGCTGCGCGCGCGTATAGCCCTGCTCCGCAAGCTCGGCGCGGATCTCGTTCAGATCGCGCTCCGTTTCCGCCATGGCGAGACTTTCGAGGACCGAATCCAGATATTCGAGGTCCCGTTCCGCGATGGCGATCTGCTCCGTGAGCTTTTCCTCGGCGGTTTTCGCCTTGCGATAGTTCTTGTAGTACCGCTGGGCGTTTTGCTGCGGGGAAAGCGCGGGATCCAGCGCGATCTCGACCGATCCGCCGTTCTCATCGTAGAAATTCGGCAAAGTCACGCGCTTCGCTCCCTTTTCGACGGCGAAAAGGTTCGCGCTGAGAACGTCGCCCTTGATCCGATATTCATCGCGCCGCGCGCAGTCCGCAAGCTCCTGCCGTTGGTTCTGCATTTTCCGGCGCAGCCGCTCCGTGTGGTTCGTGAGGAGCCGCAGCAGATCCTGACTCTTGACACGCATCCGCTCCATCCGGTCGCGTTCCCCGTAGAAATCGTCGAGTAGCTGCGAAAATGACTCCTTTTTCGAGACGATCATGGAGGTCCCGTACTGGTGGATGTCGATATAGGAGAAATCCTTCGGCCTTCTTCCCGCGTCCAAAACCGCGTACGGGGTGCCGGTCAGCTCCCGCACGGTGTCGGAGAGCCGCCGCAGAAAGTAGATGGCGCGTTCCCGCTGCGCCGCATCCATCGAGCGGATGAACACGTCTCCCCCGCGCCCGATGCTGTGCTGGAGTTCGCGCGCCACGATCGGCGATACGCCCTGCATCGTCAGGTTCAGCGCGCGGGAGAGCTCCATATCCTTCGGGAGCGCGTCGATCTTCTCCAGAACCGCTTCGGGCCCGTCCGTCAGCATCGAGACCTTGTCCTGCGGCGGCGGGAGCCGATAGAGCAGCCCGGGCAGAACGACGCGTTCCGAGGACATTTCCGCGTCCACCCGGCGAAGCGCGTCGACGATCTTCCCGTTCTCATCGACCAAAATGATGTTGCTATATCTGCCCATAACCTCCACGGCGAGGACGAGTTCGACCCGATCCCCGAGCTCATTCGTCGTGGAAAAGGTAAAGAGGAGCACGCGTTCAAGGTCCGGCTGCTCGATCGAGAGCAGCTTCGCGCCGGAAAGCCGCTTGCGCAGCAGCATACAGAGCATGGGCGGCTGCGCCGGATTTTCCACAGGATACGCCGTCAGATTGACGCGGGCGCTGTTTGCCCGCGCAGAGAGAAGCAGCCGGTACTGTGCGTCAAACCCCCGGAGGACGAAGATCATCTCGTCCCGGTTGGGCTGAAAGATCTTATCCACCCGCGCCCCGACGAGTTTTTCGGAGAGTTCTTCCCGAAGATGGTGCAGAAAAGCGCCGTCCAGTGCCATACCGATTTCCTTTCTATTCCAACGGGCCGCTCCGCGCGGACCCCAGTCCGTATGTTTCCCGTATCTCCCGGAGAAGCGTCTCGAGCGCCCCGGTCGGTTGGCTTTCCAGCCGAAGACCGCGCAGACGGTTCTCCAAGTCCCTGCAAACGCGCTGAGCATATCTCCCGCTCGCAGGATCATCAGGGGAAAGCCTCCCCATGTAAGCGAAAAGCGGCGTGATCTCCCGCGGCGTGCCGGTATACCCGGCAGTAAAAACCGTGTAGACCTTTTCGCCCTCCGTCACAGCGCGCTCCTCCAAAACGGCAAATCCCGTCTCGGCGAGCCCCGTGCGGAGGACCGGCGCCATCGTCATCGGCTGAAGGATCAGCCGTTTTTCCGGCGCGCACAGCCATGGCGCTTCGCCGATCAGCCGAAGGATCAGCTCCCCGCCCATGCCCGCGAGGACGACGTCGTCCGCATCCTCCGGCCCGATGCCGGAAAGGCCGTCGGCGAGCACGAAACGCATCTCCTTCGCGACGCCGAATCGGGCGGCGTTTCTCCGCGCGCTCTCCAATGGGCCTTCCCGGACATCCGAAGCGATCGCCGAAGAGACCTTTCCCGCGCGGAGCAGCGCGATGGGAAGATAGCCGTGGTCCGTCCCGATATCCGCGAGCCTCGCGCCTTGGCGCACGAAAGACGCGCAGAGCGCGAGCCGAGGCGAAAGGCGCGGCGTGTATTCCATGAAAACGTCCCCCTTCCCGTTCGCTCTACCGGCTTATAGTATAGCGCCTCCCCGCGTTTTTTGCAAGGGATAGACGCAAAAATGCCCGGCCGAAGCCGGGCATGATCGTTCTTTGTTTAGGCTTCCTTCATCTTGGCGAAGCACTCGCTGCAATACACGGGACGATCTTCCCGGGGCTTGAACGGCACGGTGGCTTCCTTTCCGCAGGCGGCACATACGGCGGTATACATCTCGCGTTCGGGCTTCGCGGCGTTTTTACGGTTTTGACGGCACGTTTTACAGCGCTGGGGTTCGTTTTCAAAGCCCTTGGACGCGTAAAATTCCTGTTCTCCGGCGGTGAATACAAATTCCCTGCCGCATTCCTTGCAGATGAGAGTCTTGTCTTCGTACATTTGATTTACCTCGCTTTGGCATAAATGATGGTATTTCTCCGCGCAGGGAGGGTACGCAGTCATCGTTTGAGCTTGCGGCGGGCCCGTGCGAGCGCGTTGTCATACGCGCTCAGGGACACGCCTGCCATGCGGGCAGCGCTCTCTCTGGCGTAGCCGCCAAGATACAGCCGGAGAACGCGCTGTTCCAGTCCGGAAAGCCCCGCCTGCAGAAGGCCAGAAAGCGTCTCTCTGCGCTCGACGAG